>NZ_JBHJTL010000092.1:0-30502 GCF_042264065.1 Streptomyces sp. NPDC056222
CCCGTCGAGCGCATGATGCGCGACGCCAAGATCACCCAGATCTACGAAGGCACCAACCAGGTCCAGCGCATCGTCATGGCCCGCAACCTCCCGTAGTACGCACACGGAAACGGCCCCTGGCGCGACGCCGGGGGCCGTTCTGCTACTCCGGGACCTTGTCGACGACGTAGACGCCCATGCCGGTGACGGTATGCACGAGCCCCTCGTCCTTGAGGACCTGCACCGCTTTGCGGAGTGTGTCGCGTGCCACGCCGAACTCCGCCTCCAGCGCGACCAGACTCGGGATGCGGCGGCCGGGCGCGATGCTGCCGTCCTCGATGCGCGCACGCAGGATCGTCGCGATCTGTCTGTACGGCGGAATGGGTCCTTCCCGGTCAATGCTCATGGTCCACGACCCTAGGAAGCTACCTCGGTCCCACCATAGCCACCCCCAGGGGTAGACGGGGGTAGTACACCTCCCTTACGCTGCAATCACGCAAAGGCCCCGGCGACGGCGGCAACCGTCCCGGGGCGTGGTCGATCCACTCAGGAGACCGACATGGCCCACCCTATCCGCGCCCTCGTTCGCTGGACGAGGCTCCTCTTCGCGCCGCCGCCCAGCACCGGTACGTACCGCCCATGTGCGGACGCACCCCTGCGCCCGGCGCCCCAACTCCCCGCCCCGCGTTCGCCGTACGGGCTCGATGTCCCCCTCGACGGTAGGGAGACGGCGCTGGTACGCCCGTACCTGCGGGCGCATGAGCAGCGGAGCCGCCGCCTGGCGCTCGTACTCGCCGCTGACTTCGGGATCGATCTCGACACGCACCTCGTCGGTGCGGCGTGACGGCCGCGCGGCGCCCCGCGCGCATGTGTGTCCGCTGCGAACGTCTCACCACGGACCCCGTCGTCGTCTCGGAGGTGCACGCGGGCTCGGGCCCCGGGTTCAACGTCTACGCCTGCTCGCAGTGCGCGCCGCACGTCCCGAAGCCGCCGGACGCGCTCGACCTGCTGGAGGGCGGGCTCCTATACGGCACCGAGTGACCGACCTTGTGGACTGGAGGGCATCCTCCGGGGCGGCTTCGCCCCTTGGTTACACTCCCCGCGCCATATCGCGAGGACAAGGGCGGGACAGTCATGAGTGTCGATTCCACGGTGCAGGGTCTGCTGCGGCAGATCGCCACCCAGGACTTCGTCGAGCTGCGGGACGAGATGGGCAGCGCCAAGAGGCTCGCGGTGCGGGCCGCCGTCGTCGAGCAGTACGGATTCGAGTACGCCGAGTCCTGGGCGTACGGGACACAACCAGCAGACCCTGATCGTCCACATGTACCGCGACCCCCGCCCCGAGGCACGCGCGCGTGAAGCGGCCACCATTGCCGCCTTTCCCAAGGCCGGCAGGGGCGGCCCCGTCCCGGGCATGCGGCCCGGCACGCTGAAGCCGATCCCCGAGACCGAGCAGGCGGTCGCGCACCTCAAGGACCGCATCGGTTTCGACGTCATGGCCCGGCCCGCGGGCAGCAAGCAGAAGGGGATCGCCTGGGGCATGACCGGCGTCGTGGTGCTGACGCTGCTGATCAGCGGGCTCTACCTCGGCGCTCTGATCGGCGGCGCACTGCTGGCAGGATTCCTGCTCGCCGCCTTCAAGATCGGTGACGTGCGGCGTCAGAGGATCACCGAGCGACTGACGGCCGCAGGGTTCGCCGCCGTACGGGACGAGCACGGACGGCAGCGGTTCCTGCGCCCCGGCCAGCAGCTGCCGGGTCACGTCAACCCGTTCGCGAGCTGATGGCCCGCAACCTCCCGTAACTCCGGGAACCGGAATCAAAAAGAAGGGGCACCCCGTCACGGGGTGCCCCATTCTTCCGTGCGTACGTCAGCGGTTCGACGTCACCGTCACCGGCTCGTCGTTCTGGATCTGCGACACCAGCTGCTTCACCTTCGGCATGTCCCACTTCAGCGAACCCTGCGGCGCGCTGCCCGAGATCGGGATGTTCATCGACTTGCCGTCGCCGCCGCTGATGCCCTTCATCGCGAAGAACATCTTGCCGAGGTCGTACAGCGACATGTCCTTGTCGACGATCAGCGTGTCAAGGCCGGCGCCCAGCGTCGGGTACAGCTTGAACGGGTTGAGGATCGTGCCCGGCGTCGCCGCCTGGTTGGCCAGGGCGGACAGGAACTTCTGCTGGTTCTTCGTCCGCGCCAGGTCCGACTCGGCGAAGGCGTACCGGGTACGGACGAACGCGAGGGCCTGCTCGCCGTTGAGGGTCTGCTCGCCCGCCTTGAAGTCGGCGCCGGACTTGTCGTCCTTGAAGCCCTTCTCGATGTTCAGGTCGACACCGCCGAGCGCGTCCACGATGTTCGCGAAGCCGGCGAAGCCGATCTCCGCGTAGTGGTCGATGCGCAGTCCGGTGTTGAACTCGACCGTGCGGACCAGGAGCTCCGGGCCGTCCATGGCGTACGCCGCGTTCAGCTTGGAGCCGCCACGGGCCCCGAACTTCTTCCCGGACTCCGAGCCCACGAACGAGGGGATCGTCACCCACGAGTCACGGGGCAGCGAGACCATCGTGTTCCCGCTGGAACAGGCGGCGAGGATCATCATCGAGTCGGTCCGCTTGCCCTGCGCGGAGCCGGTGTGCAGCTTCTTCTTCTCCTCGGCCGACATGCCCTCACGGCTGTCGGAGCCGACGATCAGATACGTCGTGCAGTCGCCCTCGGCCGGCCGCTCGATGACCTTGCCCAGGTCGACCTCGTTGCGCATCTGGCTGCTGGCCCAGGCGTACGTGCCGATGCCCCAGGCCAGCACGGCGACGACCAGGACGATCGAGCCGACCTTGACGCGGCGGCGCCAGTCCGGTGCCGGACGGCCGGGCGAACCGGGATATCCCTGGCCCGGCTGCGGCGGAATGACGGGGGGCTGCTGCCCGCCGCCGTAGTTCCGCTGCCCGTAGACCTGCCCGGTGTTGTAGCCGCTGTCGTACCCGGAGCCCTGCCGCGGCTGACCCTGGCCGTAGCCGGGGTCGTACTGCGGCGGCTGCTGGGGCACCTGCGGGCGCTGCACATGGCGCATGCGGCGGGCTCCCTCGGGCTGAGAGCTCGAGCTGCCGCGGCCGTATCCGCCGTCATCGGGCCAGTCATTCATGCGGACAGTCTGCAGGCCGCCTCCCGAGCGCCGACAGGGTGGGTGGGGAATCGGGGCGGCGCTGTTGCCAAGCTGATGCAATGAGGACGAGCCCGGGACCCGGCATAAGGTGGAGGGCATGACAGATCAGGCCCAGCGCACGGACCGCCCGCAGGGCGACATTCCGGGCAAGCCCACCTCCGCGTCCCGCACCACGCTCAGCCACATCATGACCAGCCACGACACGAACCTCCTGGGTACGGTGCACGGCGGCGTGATCATGAAGCTGGTGGACGACGCGGCGGGCGCCGTCGCGGGGCGGCACTCGGGCGGTCCGGCCGTGACCGCCTCCATGGACGAGATGGCGTTCCTGGAGCCGGTACGGGTCGGGGACCTGCTCCATGTGAAGGCCCAGGTCAACTGGACCGGCCGCTCCTCGATGGAGGTCGGCGTCCGCGTCATGGCCGAGCGCTGGAACGAGTCCACCCCCGCCCAGCAGGTCGGCTCGGCCTATCTGGTCTTCGCGGCGGTCGACGGTGACGGCAAGCCGCGCCCGGTCCCGCCGGTGTTCCCGGAGACCGAGCGGGACAAGCGCCGTTACCAGGAGGCCCAGATCCGCCGCACCCACCGACTGGCCCGCCGCCGCGCGATCATGGATCTGCGGGAGCGCCGCGCGGCGGAGGGCTACGAGGACTGACGCCCGGGGCGGGCGGCACGGAACGGCGTCGCGGCGGGCGCGTCCGCTCCGTGGCCCCCGCACCACGACGGCGCTACGGGCACACCACCTCGTCCCCCTTCACCGCCACGAACGGCCCCTTCGTCGGTTCCTCCGGCCGTACCGGCGTGACCCCCTTGTAGTTCGCGCCCACGAAGACCCGCAGCGTCGCGCCGCGCCCCTTCACCGCCTTCAGCTCCACCCCCGGCAGCGCCGCCGCCAGGGACTTCGCCGAGCGGTCCCAGCGCGGGTCGTACTCCACCACCGTGCGCGGGCGAGGGGCGCCGCCCCCGGTCCGCGGTGCCCGCGTCGTGTTGAAGCCCGTGGCCCGCAGCGCGTCATCGGCCTTCCGCCCCACACCGGCCGTCCCCGTCGCGTTGTAGACCTGCACCCGGATCGTCTTCGGCGCCACATCCACCACGGTCGCCTTCGGTCCGTCCTTCGCCACCGCCTTGTGCGCGGCGAGGGGCCGGTCGTCGCGCAGGGCCTGGAACAGCTTCTGCGCCTTGGGCGCGTCCCACTTCACCGTCGAGCCGATGCCCTTCACCCGGAAGCTCACGTCCCCGATCGGCACCGAGACGAACTCCGAGGACGCCGGGGTGAAGCCCCGCATCGCCTTGGCGAGGGCCAGAACCTGCTCCGTACCGAATCCGCCGTCCGCCCGCACCGAGTTCAGCATCGTGGTGGCGACCTCGCGGAAGCGCACCGGGTTGAGCAGCACCCCGCCGCTGGTCATCCGGTCGACCAGCGCCGCCAGGAACCGCTGCTGGCGCTGCATGCGGCTGATGTCGGCCGCCCCGTCGACATGGCGGGCACGTACGTACTGCAGCGCCTGCCCGCCGGTCATCTCATGCGGTCCGGCCGGCAGGTCGAGCCCGGTGTACGAGTCCTTCAGCGGCCGCGCCGTGCAGATCTTCACCCCGCCGACCGCGTCCACCGTCTTCATGAAGCTGGTGAAGTCGACCTCCAGATAGTGGTCGATCTTGACGCCCGTCATCCTCTCGACGGTCCGCACCGTCAGCCCGGGCCCGCCCTCGGCGTACGCGGCGTTCAGCTTCACCGGATGCGCCTGGTGGCGCCGGCCTGTGGTCTCGTCGATGTGCTCGGGCATCTCGGCGTATGAGTCACGGGGCAGACTCACCACGCTCGCCCGCTCCCGGTCCTCGGAGATGTGGACGAGCATCACGGTGTCGGTGCAGCGACAGGGCTTGCCGCCGAGGCGGTACTCCCTCCGCTCCTCCTCGGTGATCCTGTCCCGCCCGTCCGTGCCCACGACCAGCACGTTCATGCCGTGCCCGGCCTGGGGCCGGTTCTTCATGTCCCTGAAGGGATCGACCCGGGTGATCCCGGTGTCCAGACCGGTCACCATCGCATGGCCGATGCCGCCCGCGCCGAGCACGAGGACGGAGAGCGTCGTCGCGATCCGCATCCCCCACCGTGGCCGCCGGACCCGTCGTACCCGTCGTACCCGTCTGACACGGCGGGCCGGTACGGAACGGGCGGCCGGCCGGGGACGGGGCGTGCGGGGCGGTGTGGGCACCGGGGGACACCTCCGCGGGTGGGACGAGGGGACCGTGAGCACGGTAGGCCCATACGATCAGTGACCTCGCGCACCCGTCCCCGTGACGCGCTTCGTGTCCCCCGTTCGCGGTAACGTGGCGGGCAATATGAACGCCATGCCCGCCGCCCTGCCCCCCGTCTCCGTGATCATGCCGGTCCTCAACGAGGAGCGGCATCTGCGCAACTCGGTCCGTCACATCCTCGAGCAGGAGTACGACGGCGAGATGGAGGTGGTGATCGCGCTCGGCCCTTCCACGGACCGTACGGACGAGATCGCCGCCGAACTCGTACGGGAGGACCCCCGGGTCCACACCGTGCCGAACCCCACGGGCCGGACGCCCGCCGCCCTCAATGCGGCGATCAAGGCATCCCGTCACCCGATCGTGGTACGCGTCGACGGCCACGGGATGCTGTCGCCCAACTACATCGCGACCGCGGTCCGCCTCCTGGAGGAGACCGGCGCGCAGAACGTCGGCGGCATCATGCACGCCGAGGGCGAGAACGACTGGGAGCACGCGGTCGCCGCCGCGATGACCTCGAAGATCGGCGTCGGCAACGCGGCCTTCCACACCGGCGGCCAGGCGGGCCCGGCCGAGACCGTCTATCTGGGTGTCTTCCGCCGCGAGGCCCTGGAGCGGCAGGACGGCTACAACGTGGAGTTCATCCGCGCCCAGGACTGGGAGCTGAACTTCCGTATCCGCGAGGCGGGCGGTCTGATCTGGTTCTCGCCCGAGCTGCGGGTCCAGTACCGGCCCCGCCCGAGCGTCCGCGCACTGGCGAAGCAGTACAAGGACTACGGCCGGTGGCGCCATGTCGTGGCCCGCTACCACCAGGGCTCCATCAACCTCCGCTACCTCGCCCCGCCGACCGCCGTCTGCGCGATCGCGGCCGGCCTGGTCGTGGGCGTGGCGCTCACCCCGGTCGGCTTCGTGATCCCGGCCGGCTATCTCGCCGCGATCACCGCGGGCTCGGTCCCGGCGGGCAAGGGCCTCCCGCTGAAGGCCCGTCTCCAGATCCCGGTGGCCCTCGCGACGATGCACATGTCCTGGGGCTACGGCTTCCTGACCAGCCCGCGCGCGCTGGCGCGCAAGGTCATCGCGAGCCGCCGCCCGGCGGTGAAGACCGCGGAGGTCTGACCACCGGACTCACGACACGGCTTGGAGCCCCGACGTATCCCGTCGGGGCTCCAAGCGTGTGATGCATGCCGTGGCGCCGTCAGCAGACCTTGGAGGTCGAACCGCCGGTCGAGTTCAGGTAGCCCGTGGCGTGCGTGCAGAAGGCCGCGGTGTTGGCGGCCGGGCCCCAGAGCTCGGAGCGCGTGGTGTTGTTGAGCTCCGCGTCGCCGTAGTCGGTGCCGGAGTCCGAGTGATTGACGATGTGGACGTACAGGTCCCAGTTCGAGTGGGTGTTCCGGTACTGCTGCCACACGTAGATGTAGGCGTAGTTGTAGCCACAGCCGTAGTACTGCTTGACGGACGCGGCGTCGACTCCGCCGACCTGGATGACCCGGGTCGTGCCGACCTGGGAGACGTTGGCGCAGCCCGAGGGGGTGCTGGCGGCGGCGGCCGGGGCGTTGACGAGCGAGAGGCCGGCTATCGCGCCGAGGGCGCCGAGAGTCGACGCGACCTTCTTGCCGAGGTTCATGGGTGAGCTCCAAGTGAACGCGCAGACAAAGCCAGCTGAAGCTATAGCCAATGATCGATCGAAGTAAATGATCAAGCAGGTGGCGAGCGTCACATCTGGTCATTCAACTGCCGGTGGATGAGGGAGAGTTGAGAGCTGTGCCCGAGGGCGTCCCCGGGGCCGGCTCCCGGCCGAGGCCGGCCGGCTGTCGCGCGGTCGGCCTCGGCGGGCGTACTCAGCTGCAGTGCATCCAGCCGGTCGAGTCCTGGTAGAGCTCGTGGCCGTTCGTGCCCCATCCGGTCGCCTCGGTCTTGATGCACTTGCCCTTGGCGTAGATCTTCACGGGGCCGGCGTAGTACTTGAAGTGCCCCGGGTCGCCCTGGAGTTCGGTGGACGTGCCGATCGAGAGCTCCATGCGGGTGGACACGCCGTAGGTGGAGCCCTGCTTCACGTTCACGACGCAGTTGTAGGTGCCGTCCCAGTAGATGTACGTCGTCGCGACGCGCCCACCGCCCTCGACGGTGTAGGCATAGTGCGGCAGGGTGTCGATCAGGGTGCCGTTACAGCCGTAACCACCGGCGGCCGCGGGGCCGGCCGTGGCGATGGGCGCGACGACGCCGACGCCGAGCAGCAGGGTCGCGGTCGCGAGCGAGCGGGTGATCTTGTGCTTCTTCATGGGTCTGCTCCTGGTCGAGGGAGAGCGCGGCTGCGTTTCGGTCGTCCGAGCCGCGCTGTCCGCGAAGGCCCTCACTGCGGCGATCTCGCCGGTGCTGTCGGCTCCGCTGCCGAAGGCCCCCGCGCGTGCATCAGCAACACGCTTGCTGTGAGGGGTTGTTGACGGTCCATTGTTTCGAGCGGGACGTGAACCTGACAGGCGCATGATCGATTTGGCGTGGTGATGTCGATCACGAAGAGGTTTGAGGGAAAAGTGATGGCCGGACCCTTCGGGGTCCGGCCATCACTGATGTTCGGCAGGGGTGTTAGCTCTTGCCGTCCCACTTGTAGGGGTCGAAGATGTACATGCAACCCTTTTCGTTGCCGCGTACGACCTCGGCACCATCGGGCATCTCGCCCTCCTCGACGGCCGGCTTCTCATAGGTGGAGCCCTCGCGCCAGTCGGAGCCGACGACGAGCGTGATGCCCTCCGCCTTCGCGTCGGCCCGGACCGCCGACGCCGGCAGACCCAGCGCCGTGGCGACGGACTGGGCGTCCGCCTTGCCCTGGTCGGCGGAGGCCTTCGGGTAGGTGACCACGGTGTCCTTGCGGCTGGCGGCCTCCTTCGACGCGTCGGCCAGCGTGAAGCCCTTGCCCTTCAGCAGCTCGGTCACCTTGCCGGCCCGGCCCTCGGCGGGCGCCTGCCCGTTGCCACTGGTGCCGTTGACGACCGTCACGGCGAGCGTGCCGGGAGCCTGGGCGGTGGCCTTCGGCGTGGCGGTCGCCTTCGGCTTGGCCTTGGCGTCGGCCGGATTTCCGTTCTTGTCGAAGGCGACGTCGTCGCGGAGCATCTGGAACATCTTGTCGGCCGAGCTCTGGACCAGCTCGTTCTTGTTGTCGTCCTTGGACCAGGCCTTCGTCGGAATGTTCGCCGTGGTGAGGCGGTCCAGCTTCACGTTCTTGAGCTGCATGCTGAGGTCGAAGAGCGACTTGACGGTGTCGAGCTCCTGGGAGACCTGCAGCGCCTTGGTGGCGGTCTCCGCCAGGCTCATGAGGCGGCCGGTGTCGGTCCAGGCGTTCTGCTTCTGGAGCTTCTCGACCACCCCGTTCATGTACATGCGCTGGGCCTTGGCGCGGTTCTGGTCGCTGCCGAAGGCGTGGCGGGTGCGCAGCCACTGGAGCGCCTGCTTGCCCTGGACCTCCGTGGTTCCCCTGGGCAGCTTCAAGCCCGAGCCGCCGGGCTGCGCCCGGGTCGGGTGGTCGCTGACACCGGACTGCACACAGACCGGGACACCGCCGACCGCGTCGGCGATCGACACCACGCCCGAGAAGTCGACCATGATCCAGTGGTCGATGTAGACGCCGGTCAGGCTCTCCCAGGTGGTGAGGGTGCAGCCCGGACCGCCGCGCATCAGCGTCTCGTTGATGGGTTTCTCGGCCACGGCCTCGTACGTCTTGCCGTCGTCCCCCTTGCACTTCGGGACCCGGACGACCGTGTCGCGGGGGATGGACACGATGGAGGCGTTCTTCCGGTCCGCCGAGACGTGCAGCAGCATCTGCACGTCCGCCAGGGGCGGGTTGTCCCGAAGGTCCTTGCCGCCGCCGAGGGCGACGTTGCCGTCGGCGGCCCGGCTGTCCGAGCCGATCAGCAGGATGTTGAGCGGAGTGTCACCGAGCGCGTTCGGCGTTGCCTTCTTGACGCCGCTCTCGCCGCCCGCGCGGCCGCCGCTGCGGATGTTGCTGTTGAGGTGCTGGTAGTACAGGTATCCGGCGCCGGCCGTCCCGAGTATCAGGAGCGACAGGGTCGCGGCGACCCAGCGGAATATCTTGCGTTTCCCGCTCTTCTTGGCACGCCTGCGCGGACCCTTGCGCCGGTGACTCGTGCGACCTTCGCCGCCACCGCTCCCACCGGAGCCGTTGTCACCGCCGTCGCCCGCACCGCCGCCGGAGGCGCGGGTGCCCTCCCCGGCACCCTCGCCCCCGTCACCGTAGAGACTCTCGTCCCAGCCCAAATCGCGGGCGTGCGGAACGCGTCCACGCGTCCCCTCCTTACGCACGCTGCTCTGTCCCACCCCTGGTCCCCCTCGTTGATCAGGCGTGTGCCGTGACCCGGCGTTTCCGGGTCACTGGGCGCACACCTTCTTGTCTGCTTCGACCTGACCCACGTCCGGCGCCTTTACCGGACCGGTGATGGGCACCCCCGCGCCCTTGAAGTCGGAACCGAGGACGAGCGTCATGGGCTCGCGCTCCCCGGCGTCCGTGGTGCCTGGCTTGAGCGCCGTGGCGGGCAGGCCCATCATGTCCGCGAGCTTGCGGGCCTGATCGGCCTGGTTCGGTGCGTACGTGAGCGTGGTCTTCGCCGCCTTCTCGGGCGCGTTGGCCTTGTTCGTGGAACGCGACACACCCTGCTCGTTCTGCAGCCAGTTGATGGTGTACTGCGCCGCGAACTGGATGTTGCTGCCGTTGTAGACGTCGACGCGCACCTCGGCGGCCTTGGCGCGCGTTCCCTGGAGCAGCTTCGCCTCGGCCTGGGCCTTGGCGTCCTTGGCGTCCTTCTCCTTCTTCTTCACCTCGGTGAAGGAGACGTCGTTCCGCACCATGTCGAAGATCTGCGGGGCCAGCTCCGGGTTGAGGACGACGGTCGCCCGCTTGGTCGGCGGCTCATCAGGGTTGTCGCGCACCGGAACGGTCATGAAACTGATGTTCTTGAGGTCGACCTTCCCGAGCTCCTTGGCCAGGGTGGTCAGCTTGATGGCCGTACCTATTCCCTGGTCCACCGTCAGTGCCTTGGTCGCCGCGTCCGCCACCGAGTACAGCTTCGTCGGACTGTCGAGCGTCTCTTCCTTCAGCTGCCGGATCATGGATGCGAGGAACTGCTGCTGCATCTTGATCCGGTCCAGGTCGCTCTCGTTGCCGAGACCGTGGCGGTTGCGGAGGAACGCGAGCGCCTGTTCGCCCTGGACCTTGTGCTCCCCCGCCGGGAGGCTGAGCTTGGAGTAGTCCTTGTCGTGGATCGGCTTGGTCAGGCAGACCTTCACGCCGCCGACCGCGGCCGACAGCGTCTTGACGGCGTTGAAGTCCACCATCATGAAGTGGTTGATCTCGATGCCGCCCGTCAGCGCCTTGACGGTGCGCATCGTGCAGCCGGGGTCCCGGCCGTTCACACCGAACGACTCGTTGAACCTCGTCTTCGTGCCGGAGCCGGGGATGACCTTGGTCGAACCGTCGGGCTGCTTCGTCGGGCAGTCCGGGATCTCGGTCTTGAGGTCGCGGGGGATGCTGATCGCCGTCGCGTTGGTGCGGTCCTCGGAGACGTGGAAGAGGAACGTCGTGTCGGCGTGGCCGGTGACGTTGTCCTTGTTCCCGTAGGTCGTGTTGCCCTCGCCGGTGCGGACGTCGTTGCCGATGATCAGGATGTTCAGCGGCCCCTCCATCGTCTCGCCGCCCGAGGCGGCGTCACCGACGTCGATGGTGTTGAGGTTGCCGTTGAACTTGTTGTAGAGCGCGTACGCGCCCGCCGCACCGGCCACGAGCACGACGGCCATCGTCCCGCCGGTCCAGAGCAGGACCTTCTTCTTGCGGGACTTCTGCGGCTTGCGCTTGCGGCGACCGGCCGACGGCTGCCCGCCCGCGGGGCCCTCGGGGGCACGGCGGCGGCGCTGGCCGGGAACGGGCGCCTCGGTCGAGGTACGCGAACGCTCGCCGGTCCGGGAGGTCTCGCCGGTTCGCGAACGCTCGGCGGCCCGTGACCCCTCACCGGTTCTCGGGCCCGGAGTGGTGGCACCGCGGGGGCGGGACTGCTGTGTCGATTGCCCAGCGGAGTGGTTCAGTCGCAGTTCGTAGTTGCCCGTTTGCGGGTTGAGTACCCACTGGTCGGCGGGGTCGATCTCGTCCGCCTGTCCACGGCTGTGCGCGTCCACGGTTACTTGAATCCTCCGTCGGTGCCACGCGAGGCGCCTACCCCGTCGGGCGCTCGGTCGTTCGATCCGTATGAGTGCGCGACCACGCGGTCGAGAGCACTGGATCGCGTCACACTATCCGCCCAGTTCAGCGCGGAGCGACGTCCGTGACAAATTCCACGCCCCTTACAACTGGGCAATTTGCTCAAACCTCATCCATCCCTGCCCTCCCCTTGGACTCCCTTTTACTCACCCGCCCTCAGACCTCTTCTAGGGGCAGGCTCCTTCCGCCGCGCTGCGTCCCGAGAACGTCGGCGTCGGCACCGGGCTCGGCGAGCCCGCGTCGTCCGGCTTCCCATTGCCGTCCCTGTCCTCGCCGGCGCTCTCCGACGCCGAGGGCGTCACGGTCACGGGCCTGTCCTCGCGGAGCCGCTTGAAGAGTTGACTTGCCTCGGGTTGTACGAGTTCGTCCCGGTTCGCGTTCTGCGCGTACGGCCGCCGCGGCACCGTGAGGAACTGCACCTTCTCCGTGGGGATCGCCCGCATCGAGCGCGCGAGGTCGTACAGATCGCGGAGCGAGTCGAGCCCCGGGTCGGTCGTGATGGACTTCGTCGCCGCGTCCAGGACCGGGTACAGGCGGGTCGGATTCAGCAGGACGCCGTTGCTCTGCACCTTGTTGACCAGGGCGCCCAGGAACTGCTGCTGGCGATCCATGCGTTCCGTGTCGCTTCCGTTGCCCAGCGACTTGCGGGCCCGCACGAAGCCCAGCGCCTGCTCGCCGTGGAGCGTCTGGCGCCCGGCCGGCAGCTTCAGCTTGGCGTCGGAGTCGTCGATCGGCTCCCTGAGGCAGACCTCCACCCCGTCCACGGCGTCGACCATCTTCTTGAAGCCGCGGAAGTCGATCACCATGTGGTGATCGATCCGGATCCCGGTCAGCCGCTCGACGGTACGGATCGTGCAGGCCGTGCCGCCGATCTCGAAGGCCGAGTTGAACTGGGCGAATTGTTCACGTGTGCGCGTTCCGTCCGGTGTGCGACACGTAGGCATCTCCACCATCAGATCGCGCGGGATGGAGACCGCCGTCGCGCTCTCCTTCCCCGCCGCCAGATGCAGCAGGATCGTCGTGTCCGAGCGCTGGGTTCCCTTGTCCCGCCCGTACTGGGAGTTGCCGGTGCCGGTCCGGGTGTCGGAGCCGATCAGCAGGATGTTCCGCGCGGACGAGGCGACGGCGCTCGGGCGCTCCTTCTCGTACGCGCGCAGTTCGGCGGCGGCCGTGGTGTCGGTGGTGATGTTGTTGTCGAGCTTGCGGTAGAACCACCAGCCGGCACCCGCCGCGGCGAGGACGACGAACGAACACCCGAGCGCGGTCCAGCGCAGCCAGTGCCGCTTGCGCGGGGCGTCGCCCTCGGCGGCACCCGCCCAGCCCTCCGCGCCGGCCTCTCCGGTGGCGCGGGGCGTCTCCTCCCCGGCCGGGGGGTCCGGTTCGGCGGGCGTGCCGGCACTGTCCGTCACGTCTGAGTCCATCCTTCATGGCGTCGGCGGCGCGCCGGGCCGCCGGTCGCTGAGATAGACGGCCGAACCTGACGCTTGGTTGTGCCGGGGAGGGTGCGTACCCGCCGATCATGTACCGGAGTTGAGGCGCAGACCCGGGGACTCGGCGGGTCGGTGCGCCATACGGGTGGATCCTCGGCGGGCGGTCAGACCGCGGTCGCCGTGACCCGCTCGCTCTCGACCCGCTTCTCGAGCGCCTCGGGCGCCAGTTGGTCCAGGTTCCGGCAGAGCACGACCGAGGCTCCTGCCGCCAGCGGCGCGTACAGCCCGGCGGAGAGCCCGTCCCAGCCGTCGTAGGTACGGCCGGAGAGCAGCCGCGCGCCGGGTGCGAGGCCGAGGGCCTCGGCGTCCGCGCGGGCCCGCTCCACGAGCTGGGCGCCTGTCAGTTCCGCACCGCCGACCAGCAGCGCGGCCGCGTCCGCGTCGACCGGAACGAAGGGGGCGAATCGGTCACCCTGGCTCGGCACCTCCACCGCGTAGTCCGCGTAACCGGCGGGCGGGGCCGGGAAGCGGCGGCCCAGCGGGGCGAGGGAGAGCGCGATCCGGTCTCCCGAGCAGGCCATCCCGGCATCGAGGGTGTCGGGCCCCGCGACGACGTAGTCGGCGTCCGCCGGGTCCCCGCCGAGCTCGGCGGTCACGCCGACGGACGAGCACGCCAGCAGCCAGACGGCGGTCTGCCAGTGAGCGGGAAGCAGCAGCGCGAGCCGGTCGCCGGGGGAGGCGGAGAGCTCGCCCTGGAGCAGGTTGGCGGTCTTGGCCACCCAATTGGCGAAGGTGGCGACGGACAATTCGACGCGCTCACCGGTGGCGTCGTCGTAGAAGGTGACCAAGGGGCGGGCGGGGTCCGCGGCGAGCGCGGATCGCAGCAGGTCGGCGGGGGTGCGGTCGCTGGCGTTCACGCGGGCAAGGGTACGCGGGGAGGTCTGCGGGAAGCCGCCGTACCGGTGACACCGTCCTCCGGTCGGCCCGATGGCCCGTCAGTTTCCGGGTGGAATCCCACCGTGCGGAACGGCCCGGGGCTGCGGACGATCACTTCATGCGTGCCAACCTTGTCTCCTCGATCGCCGTGACATGCGCGGCGGCAATCGCCCTTCCGTTGTCCCTCGCGACCCCTGCGGCGGCGCTGCAGCCGGGTGCGCCCACCATGCCGACGGCGGTGCCGACCGTCGTCGAACCCGCCGCTCCGGCGGCGCCACCCGTCGTGGACCCCGCAGAGCGGGAAGCGGCGCCGGCCGCCGCCTCGGAGGCGGACGTCGCCGGATCCACCCAGTCCCTGCGGCTCGCGCCGCTCGGGAACGGCCGCCGGGCCATCGGCCCCGCCACCGCGGGGGCGGCGCAAGGCCTGGCCCGACGGGACGTCAGACCCTTCTCCCTGGTGGGAGTCGTCTGGGACGACGCCCAGGCGCACCTGCACGGCACCGTCCAGGTCCGTACCCGGACCACCGGAAGCGCGGACTGGTCGGAGTGGCAGGACGTCGAGATCCACAACGACGACCACGGGGCCGACCCCGACACCGTCGAGGCCGCCTCGGGCGCGATCCGTGGATCCACCGCCCCGCTCTGGGTCGGCGACTCGGACGGCGTCGAGGTCCGAGTGGAGCCGGAGCGGCACGAGGAGTTCGCGGCCGAGGCCGAACCCCTCCCCGCCGGGCTCCGCATCGAGCTGGTCGACCCGGGCCCGGAGCCCGCCGCCGACCCGGGCCCCCGGACGCGCGTGGCGCACGCGGCGCGTACCGCGTACCGCGGGCCGACCGTCGAGGAGGCGGCCGCCACCTCCGTCAACGCCCACCTCGCCCCGGTCGGTACGCCCGCGATCCCGGCCGCCGCTGCCCCCGCCGCCGCCGCGAAGCCGTACATCGGACCCCGCCCGAAGATCATCACGCGGAAGGGCTGGGGGGCGAACGAGAAGCTGCGCAAGGGAGGGTTCGTCTACACCAAGGCGGTCAAGGCGGCCTTCGTCCATCACAGCGCGACCGGCAACAACTACACCTGCAAGCAGGCGCCCTCCGTTCTCCGCGGTATCTACCGCTACCACACCCAGAGCAGCGGCTGGCGTGACTTCGGCTACAACTTCGCCGTCGACAAGTGCGGAAACATCTACGAAGGGCGCGCCGGAGGCGTGGCCAAGCCGGTCCACGGCGCGCACACGCTCGGTTTCAACACCAACAGCATGGGCATCGCCGTCCTCGGCACCTACAGTTCGACGACCCCGCCGGCAGCCGTGGTCAACGCCGTCGCGAAGCTGACGGCGTGGAAGCTGGGGCTGCACGGGGTGAATCCGAAGGGGAAGACGACGCTGGTCTCGGCCGGCGGAAAGTACAAGAAGGGCAAGAAGGTCACCTTCAACACCATCGCGGGACACCGTGACGGCTACGCCACGGCCTGCCCGGGAGCGCGCCTCTACGGGAAGCTCGGCACCGCGAGGACCACGTCGGCGAAGTACCAGGGACGGCCGTGATGGGGGCACCGCCGGAGCGTCTGCATAAACTGACCGGTCATATCGCACGGACGAGCGGACAAGCCGAAAAGCGGACGAGCCGACGAGTGGGCGTGCGACGAGACCGGACCCGGACAGGAAGCAGAGACGACAGGTGACAGAAGCGATCCTCCTGGTCGGTGGCAAGGGCACGCGGTTGCGGCCCCTGACGGTCAACACGCCGAAGCCGATGGTTCCGGCGGCCGGCGTTCCCTTCCTGACGCACCAGCTGGCACGGGCCAAGGCGGCGGGCGTCGAGCATGTGGTGCTCGCCACGTCGTACCTGGCCGAGGTCTTCGAGCCGCACTTCGGGGACGGCTCGGCGCTGGGGCTCAGCCTGGAGTACGTCACGGAGGAGGAGCCGCTCGGGACGGGCGGCGCGATCCGCAACGTCGCCTCGCGGCTCCACTCGGGTGCCGACGACCCGGTCCTCGTCTTCAACGGCGACATCCTGACGGGCCTGGACATCCGGGCCCTGGTCGCCACGCACGCCGACTCGGGTGCGGACGTCTCCCTGCACCTCACCCGGGTCGACGACCCGCGGGCGTTCGGCCTGGTCCCGACGGACCCGACCGGCCGCGTCACGGCCTTCCTGGAGAAGCCGCAGACTCCGGAGGAGATCGTCACCGACCAGATCAACGCGGGGGCCTACGTCTTCCGCCGCTCCGTCATCGACACGATTCCGGCGGGCCGTCCCGTCTCGGTCGAGCGGGAGACCTTCCCCGAGCTGCTCGCCTCCGGCGCGCATCTCCAGGGCCTGGTCGACTCCACGTACTGGCTCGACCTCGGCACCCCGCAGGCCTTCGTCCGCGGCTCCGCCGACCTCGTCCTGGGCCGCGCCCCGTCCCCTGCGGTGCCGGGCCGCTGCGGCGACCGCCTGGTCCTGCCGACGGCCCGTGTCGCACCGGACGCCAAGCTCACGGGCGGCACCGTGGTCGGCAACGGCGCGGTGGTCGGCGCCGGCGCCCGGATCACCGGCTCGACGGTCCACGCGGACGCGGTGGTCGAACCGGGCGCGGTGATCACGGACTCCCTGATCGGCGCGGGAGCGAGGATCGGCGCGCGCACGGTCCTCACGGGCGCGGTCATCGGTGACGGCGCCCACGTGGGCCCGGACAACGAACTCCGCGAAGGCATCCGCATCTGGTGCAACGCGGTCCTCCCGGCAGGCTCGGTCCGCTTCTCGTCCGACCAGTAGCAACGCGCCTGTTGTGGGCGTGCCCCCGTGTGTCCGGTGACCACGGGGGCGCTGCCGGTTCCGGGGAGCGTTCACCCGAGGTGCGCCGGGGCTACGCTCATACACATGGCCGGCCGCTTCCCACCCCGCACCCCCACGACCCGCACCACCGTGCGCGGCGGTCACGTCCCCATCCCCGGCCCCGCCCCCGAGGCGCCCTCCCCGGAGGCCCCCGCCTCGGACGCCGTCGACCTGGGCCTCACCCTCGGCCCCCTCCGGCGCGGCCCGGCCGACCCCACCTTCCGTACGACCCCCGACGGCTCCGTCTGGCGGGCCAGCCGCACCCCCGCGGGCCCCGGCACGCTCCGGGTCGCCATCCGCTCGGGAGTCGTCGAGGCCGAGGCCTGGGGCCCGGGCGGCGAGTGGCTCATGGACGGCCTGCCCCGGCTCCTCGGCGCCGAGGACGACCCCGCAGCCTTCGTTCCCCGTCACCGTCTCCTCGCGGCCACCCACCGCCGCCGGCCCGGCCTGCGCCTGACGCGCACGGGCCTGGTCATGGAGTCGCTGATCCCGTCGATCCTGGAGCAGAAGGTCACGACCGACGAGGCCTACCGCGCGTGGCGTCTGCTCGTACGGAAGTACGGCGAGCCCGCCCCCGGCCCCGCGCCGGACGGGATGCACGTCATGCCCGACGCCCCCACCTGGGCCCGGATCCCGTCCTGGGAGTGGCACCGCGCGGGCGTCGACGACAAGCGCGCCTCGACGATCCTGCGCGCCGCGCGCGTCGCCCGGCGTATGGAGGAGGCGGCCGGGATGGAGCCCGAACAGGCCCAGCAGCGACTGGAGTTGATCCCCGGGATCGGCCCCTGGACCTCCACCGAGACGATCCAGCGCAGCAACGGCGCCCCGGACGCGGTCACCGTCGGCGACCTCCACCTGCCCGGCATCGTCGGCTACGCCCTCGCGGGCGACCGCACGACCGACGACGCGGCCATGCTCGAACTGCTCGCCCCCTACGCGGGCCAGCGCCACCGCGCGGCCCGTCTGATCCTCCTCAGCGGCCGCGTCCCGCCGCGCCGCGCGCCCCGGATGACCCCCGGAAACATCGCGGCGCTCTGAGCGCACGCACCTCCCGGAGCGGGAGCGGGGCTCGGAACCGACGCTCCGAGCCCCGCCCGCCGAGAGCCGCTACCGCACCTCGATGAACTGCCCCGCCTGCCGCGCAGGCCGGTCCTTCGGCGGCGCCGCAGCGTGTCCGACCGCCACCGCGCCCATCGGGTCCCAGCCCTCCGGCAGCCCGAGGACGTCGCGTACGACATCACGGCAGAACATCGTCGAGGACACCCACGCCGAGCCGAGCCGCTCGCCCGCCAGCGCCACCAGGAAGTTCTGCACGCCCGCACCCGCCGCGACCACGAACATCTCCCGCTCGGCGGCGTCCCTGCGCGGGTCGCCGTAGTGGTGCGAGCCGTCCATGACCAGGCACGGCACCACCAGATACGGGGCGTCGCGCAGCACGTCGCCGCGTCGTACGCGCTTGGCGACGGACTCCTCCGACTTGCCGTCCCGCCGCAGGTCCGCGATCCACGCGTCCCGCATCGCGTCGAGGAGCCGCAGCCGTGACTCCGGCGATTCCAGGAGTACGAACCGCCATGGCGTGGTGTGGTGCGGCGCCGGAGCCGTGACGGCTGCGGCGACGGCTCGCCGTACCGCGCCCGGATCCACCGGCTCGTCGGTGAACTCGCGGACGGTACGCCGCAGGGTCACCGCCTCCCGCACGGCCTCCGAGGTCCCGAGCCGGAACATGTCGTCGGCGGCGCCGCGCACCAGGGCCCGGGCGCCCTCGCCGACGGAACCGTCCACCACGTGCGGCAGACCCCGGACGACGGCGACCGGCAGTCCGTTCGCCTTGCCCTTCACCAGGTCGCCCGCGGCGGCGAGTTCGTCGGCGGTGGCGACGACGGTCGCGCTGAGCGGATTGCCGTACGCGTCCGTGCCGCCGCGCAGGTCGTCGAGGACGCGCACGCCGGCCGCGCCGATGGCCACGTCCGTCAGACCGCTGCGCCAGGGCCGCCCGAAGGTGTCCGTGACGACGACACCGACGTCGACGCCGAGCGCGTCCCGCAACCCGTCGCGGATGGCGCGGGCCGAGGCGTCCGGGTCGACGGGCAGCAACAGCACCGTTCCGGCAGGGGTGTTGGAGGCGTCGACCCCGGCCGCGGCCATGACCAGACCCTGCCGGTTCTCGACGATCCGCAGCGTGCCGCGGCGCGCCACCACCCGCACCGTCTCGGCGTCGATCGCCTCCTCCCGGTCGTCGGCGGCGATCACCCGCCCCTCGGACTTGCTCACGATCTTGGACGTGACGATCAGGACGTCCCCGTCCTCGAGACCGGGGGAGGCGGACGCGATCAGCTTGGCGAGATCGTCCCCGGGCTTCACCTCGGGCAGCCCGGGCAGCGCCCACACCTGGTACGCGGGGCCTTCCGCGCCGACGGCGGGGCCGTCCGCACCGCGCAGAGGTCCCGTCATCCGCGGAGCTCTTCCGCCAGCGTCAGCGCCTGGCGCGCCATCGCGGCCGTCGCGTCCAGGTCCGTCATCATCAGCGGCACCGCCCGGCAGCGGATGCCCGCCGCCTCGACGTCCTCGACCGTGCCCGCGTCGACGGTGTCGACCAGCCAGCCGTCGAGCAGCCCCGAGCCGTAGTGCTTCGCCACCGCCGAGGCCGTGGACTCGACGCCCACCGCCGCGAGGACCTTGTCGGCCATGCCCCGCACGGGCGCGTCGCCGACGATGGGGGAGAGACCGACCACCGGCACGTCCGCCTCGGCGATCGCCTCGCGGATGCCGGGTACGGCCAGGATCGTGCCGACCGACACGACCGGGTTGGACGGCGGGAAGAGGATGACGTCCGCCTCCGCGATGGCCTCCAGGACACCGGGGGCGGGCTTCGCGGCCTCCGCGCCGACCGCCACGACGGCCCGCGCGTCCACGGACGCCCGCAGCTTCACCCAGTACTCCTGGAAGTGCACCGCCCTGGACTCGCCGTCCACCTCGATGGCGACGTGCGTCTCGACGCGGTCGTCGGACATCGGGAGCAGACGCACGCCCGGCTGCCAGCGGGCGCACAGCGCCTCGGTGACGGCGCTGAGCGGGTATCCGGCGCCCAGCATCTGCGTGCGGACGATGTGGGTCGCGAAGTCCCGGTCGCCGAGGCCGAACCACTCCGGGCCGACCCCGTACGCCGCGAGCTCCTCCTTCACCGTGAAGGACTCGTCCTCACGGCCCCAGCCCTGCTCCTCGTTGATGCCACCGCCGAGGGTGTACA
The DNA here is from genome assembly GCF_042264065.1 of Streptomyces sp. NPDC056222. Classification (NCBI taxonomy): domain Bacteria; kingdom Bacillati; phylum Actinomycetota; class Actinomycetes; order Kitasatosporales; family Streptomycetaceae; genus Streptomyces; species Streptomyces sp. NPDC056222. The sequence goes on from NZ_JBHJTL010000092.1 coordinate 20,078, forward strand.
TCACCGTGTCGAGGTCCGGGCAGACCTTCAGTCCGAAGAGATGGATGTCGTCACCGGTGTTACCGACGACCGTGATCTCCGCGTCGGGCGCGGCCTGCTTGAGGCCGCGAAGGAAGCGGGCACCACCGATGCCACCGGCCAGAACCACAATGCGCATGCACACAGTCTGTCAGGCGCGGCCTGATCGTCTGAGGGGTGGTGGTCGGGTGACGGGAGGGGCTGTCAGGCGCGGCCTGATCCTCTGAGGGCTGTCAGGCCGTGACGACACCGCGGGTCGCAGGGGCGCATTGGGTCGTCACGGGCCTGGGGGTCCCCCCGGACGAAGTCTGGGGGAGCATGGGCATGTCGGTGAGGCCCGGGTAGTAGACGTGCAGACTGACCGCCGGTTCGAGGGAGTCGTTGACGACCTCGTGGACGTACCCCGGCGCGAAGACGCGCTGCGCGCCTCCCGTGAGCGTCCGTACGCCCCGGTCCGTACGCTCCGTCAACTCCCCTTCGAGGACGGTCAGGACGCCGGAGGAGCGGCCGTGGTCGTGGAGCCCGCTGCCCTGGCCGGGCACCCAGGAGAGCAGCCAGACCTCGTAGCCGGGCCCGGTGCGCAGCCGGTGGTACCAGCGGGTGGTGGCGTCGTACTCGACGTGGGGGGCCCACTGTGCGCGGTCGGCGGCGATGGAGCGCGCGAGGCCGGCGAACTCGGCCACGGTGGTGGGGTGCTCGCGGGCGGGCTGCAGGAGGTGCGGGACCTCGAGGATGTCGCCGGCGATCTGAAGGTCGCTGTCGCTGTTCATGGGTGCGGTGGTCCTCGGCAGAAACAGAAGTCAGTGCTGGGGGTCCCCGGACGGAGCCCGGGAAGGGTGTCGCAAGGAGAGAGAAGAAGACGCTGGAGCTCTGTGGCATCAACAGCTGGAACAGCAACAGCAACAGCGAGCCTGGACAGCGCGGCGGTACCCACGGGCGTGGGTCGCGGAGGGCGCTGAGGTCACTGGCATGGGATCAAAGGTGACGGGCGAGCCACCCGACTGTCAACCCAATGCCCGTTTTGGCGGTAATGTTTCACCTCATCCGGTTACAGCGCCCGGAGAAAGGTTTGTTCAGTCGCTGAGCGGGAGACATGGCGCAACATCCGTGCCCGCAAACGCGGCTGGGATCCCGTGATCAGACTGTGATCCGGATCGCTTCCGTGGCTGGATCGCAACAAGATCCATGTCTGGGGCGTCTCCCTTCGTGAAGGGGGAACGGTGCGGACAGGCCAGTGGCATGTGTCTTGTTTTTGGTGATTTGAACACTTTCCGCATAGCCTTGGTTCCGCAGAGTGAATACCGGGCCCAATAGCAGATTCCGGCTTGACTCGCACAGAGCACGAACTTGTAATTTCACTCGTGTCGTTCGGCCGAAATCGGTAACGGCAACATCACGGGGACGCAAAGACGGACGAGGGGCGCACATGACCGAGTTGTTCCAGGAACTGCTGGTCGAGGACGCGGACGAGGAACTCGGCTGGCAGGAGCGCGCACTGTGCGCCCAGACCGATCCCGAGTCCTTCTTCCCCGAGAAGGGCGGCTCGACCCGCGAGGCCAAGAAGGTCTGCCTCGCCTGCGAGGTCCGCTCCGAATGCCTCGAATACGCCCTGCAGAACGACGAACGATTCGGCATCTGGGGCGGCCTGTCCGAGCGTGAACGCCGACGCCTGAAGAAGGCCGCGGTCTGACCGGCGCCCCGACCCGCGCCCACGCGTCAAACCGCTCACACCTGTACACAACGAACGGTCCGTCCCCTGTGCTCTGTCCACAGGCGGCGGACCGTCCATGTTGGCAGCCGTTAGTGTGGGGCCCCGTCCGAGACGTACCCACGCCCCCCGCGGGCGACCCCCGGCCGGAGGGCCCGTACCTCGATGTCCTCAACTCCTGAGTTCCCGCGACACGTCGTCACCGCCGTGCTCGTCGCCCACGACGGCGCCCGCTGGCTGCCGGACGCCCTCGCCGGGCTGCTCGCCCAGGAACGCCCCGTGCAGAACGTCGTCGCCGCCGACACCGGCAGCGCCGACGACTCCGCACAGCTGCTGACCGACGCGATCGGCGCCGACCGCGTCCTGCACCTCGCCCGCCGCACCGGATTCGGTGCCGCCGTCGAGGAGGCCGCCCGCACCGCCCCCGTGCTCGGACCCGAGGAACTCCCCTATCTGAAGCGCCCCAGCGGCTGGGACCCGGTCAGCAGGACCTGGAGCGACGACGCCTACGACCTGCCCGAGCTCCCGCACGGCGAGCCCGTGCAGTGGCTCTGGCTGCTCCACGACGACTGCGCCCCCGAGCCGGACGCGCTCACCGAGCTGCTGCGCGTCGTCGACTCGGACACGTACGCCGCCGTCGTCGGCCCCAAGCTCCGCGGCTGGTACGACCGCAAACAGCTCCTCGAAGCCGGTGTCTCCATCGCCCGCAGCGGCCGCCGCTGGACCGGACTCGACCGCCGCGAACAGGACCAGGGCCAGCACGACCAGGTCCGCTCCGTCCTCTCCGTCTCCAGCGCCGGAATGCTCATCCGCCGCGACGTCTTCGAGGAGCTCGGCGGCTTCGACCGCCGCCTGCCCCTGATGCGCGACGACGTCGACCTGTGCTGGCGCGCCCACTCCGCCGGCCACCGCGTCCTCGTCGCCCCCGACGCCGTCCTGCGCCACGCCGAGGCCTCCGCCCGCGAACGCCGCACCGTCGACTGCGCCGGCCGCTCCGTGGCCAACCCGCACCGCGTCGACAAGGCCGGCGCCGTCTACACGCTGCTCGCCAACGCCCGCGGCGCCGCCCTGCCCTACGTACTGATCCGGCTGATCCTCGGCACCCTGCTGCGCACCCTCGCCTACCTCGTCGGCAAGGTGCCCGGCCAGGCCGTCGACGAGGTCATGGGTCTCTTCGCGACCCTGCTGCGCCCCGAGCGGATCCTCGCCGCCCGCAAACGCCGCAAGAACCCCGCCGTCGCCGCGAGCGAACTGCGCCCGCTCTTCCCGCCGCCCGGCGCCACCGTCCGGGCCACCGCCGAACAGATCGTCGCGAACTTCGGCGGCTCCGACGCCGATTCCGGTGGCTCCCGCCACGGCGTCGTCGAATCCGGGCCCGGCGGCGACGACGCCGACTTCCTGGAGATCGAGCAGTTCGCCCGGCTGAAGAAGATCGCCCGCAAGCCCGGACCGGTCCTCTTCGCACTGCTCCTGCTCGTCTCCGTGGTGGCCTGCCGCGGCCTGTTCGGCGGCGGCTCGCTCGCCGGCGGCGCCCTGCTCCCCGCTCCCGACTCCGTCTCCGAGCTGTGGGGGCGGTACGCGGACAGCTGGCACGCCCTCGGCACCGGCGGCACCCAGACCGCGCCGCCCTACCTCGCCGTCCTGGCCGCCCTCTCCGCCCTCTTCCTCGGCTCCACCTCGTTCGCGCTCACCGTGCTGCTCGTCTGCTCGGTCCCGCTCGCCGGCTTCACCGCCTACTTCGCCGCGCGCCCGATCGTCGAGTCCCGGCTGCTGCGCGCGTGGGGCTCCATCGCCTACGCCTTCCTGCCCGCCGCCACCGGAGCGCTCGCGGCCGGCCGCCTCGGCACCGCCGTCCTCGCGATCCTGCTCCCGCTCATCGCCCGCGCCGCCGTCGCCGCCCACGGACTGACCGGTCAGGGCCGCGGCAGCTGGCGCGCCACCTGGGCGTACACCTTCCTGCTGACCTTCGCGACGGCGTTCACCCCGATCGTCTGGCCGCTCGCCTTGGTCCTCGGCATCGGCGTCCTCGCCCTGCGCCGCTCCGACATCACGGCGTACGGACTGCGCTTCCTCGCCGCCGTCGGCACCCCGATCCTCGTCCTCGCCCCCTGGTCGCTCTCCCTGCTGACCAGCCCCACCGCCTTCCTCCGCGAGGCCGGCCTCGACATCCGTACGGGCACTGCCTCCGCTCTCGACCTGCTCGGGATCAGCCCCGGCGGCCCCGGCACCACCGGCGGCCTCCTCCTCATCGGCATCGTGCTCGCCGCCCTGGCCGCGCTGCTGCGCGAGGAGCGCCAGTTCGCCGTCCGCGTCGCCTGGGCCGCCGCCCTCGCCGGACTCCTCTTCGCCGTGATCTCCAACGGCGCCGGGGACACCGGCTGGGCCGGACCCGCCACGCTCGTCTACGGCGCCGCACTGCTCGCCGCCGGCATGATCGGCGCCGAGGGCGGACGCACCCGCGTCGCCGCCCACGGCTTCGGCTGGCGCCAGCCCGTCGCCGCGCTCATCGCGTTCGCCGCCGCGCTCGGCCCGGTCGTGGCCGCCGCCGGCTGGATGATCGGTGGCGCCGACGGCCCGCTGACCCGGCGCGACCCGGTCCAGGTCCCGGCGTTCGTCGCCGAGGAGAGCACCAACCCCGACCAGCCCCGCACCCTCGTCCTCGGCGGCACCTCGCCCGACGAGGTCGCGTACACCCTGGTCCGCGGCTCCGGCGGCCGCCTCGGCGACGCCGAACTGACCGCCGCGGCCGACAACGACCCGCGCCTGGACAAGGTCGTCGCGCACCTGGTGGCCGGCTCCGGCGCCGACCAGACCCAGGAGCTCAGCGGCTTCGCGATCCGCTACGTCCTCGTACGCGACGGGGCACCGCGCCAGATGAGCCGCGTCCTCGACGCCACCCCCGGCCTCAACCGGCTCAGCCAGCTCGACGGCAGCGCGCTCTGGAGCGTCGACCGCGACCGCGTGGTCGCCCGCGCCACCATCGTCCCCGCGGCGAAGCCCACCGACACGGCGAAGGCCACCGACGCGGCGGTCACGCCGATCGCGGTCGCCTCCGGCCCCGTCGAGGCGCACACGAAGATCCCGTCCGGCCCCGCCGGCCGCGTCCTTCGCATCGCCGACCACGCCGACGAGGGCTGGACCGCCACCCTCGACGGCAAGGAGCTGAAGAAGACCACCGTCGACGGCTGGGCCCAGGGCTTCGAACTCCCCGCGGAGGGCGGCAAGTTCGACCTCACCTACGACCAGCCCTTCACCCACACGCTGTGGATCTGGGGCCAGGTCGGCCTCGCCGTCGTCCTGCTCGTCCTCGCCCTGCCGGGGCGCCGTCGCGAGATCGACGACGACCTGCCCGAGGAAGAGGTCGCCATCCCCGCCCAGGCGATGGAGGGCGACGGCCGACGGGCCCGCCGTCTGCGCGCCGCGGCGGAGGCGGAGGCCGCCGCCACGGCGACCGACGAGGCGGCTCCCGAGCAGGAGCCGGTGCCGGTTCCCCAGGAGCAGACGTACGCCGCCGACTGGGACGGCCAGTACGACCCGGCCTACGCGCAGCAGCAGCAACAGCAGCAGGAGCAGTACGCCCAGCAGGGCTACTACCAGGAGTACGCGGCCGACCCGTACCAGCAGCAGTATCCGCAGCAGTACGACCAGCCGTACGAGCAGCAGCAGTACGACCCGTACCAGCAGCAGGGGTACGAACAGCAGCCGCAGCAGCAGCCGTACGAGGAGCAGCAGCCGTACGACCCGTACACCTACGGCTACGAGACCGAGCAGCGTCCCGACGGGAGCAGCAACCAGTGAAGCGCACCACCCTCTCCCTGATCGCGGTCGCCACCGCCCTCGCCGCCGTCACCGGCTTCGCCGCCCTGACCGCGCCCGACGGCACCGTCAAGGTCCCGCCGATCGCCACGGGGCCGATGCCGGTCGAGCGCTCCAGCCTGCTGTGCCCGGCGCCGAGCACGTCCGAGGTGGCCGAGACCGACTACACCTCGTACACCCCGGCCGGAAAGGCCGCCGTCGGCGCCGCCGCCAAGGGAGGCACCGCCGCCAAGGCCGAGCTGAAGCCCGCCCCGGTCGCCGCCACCCCCGGCGGTACGCCGGCGAAGAAGCCCTCCGCCGCCAAGGCCCCGGGGACCGTCACCGAACCGGGCAAGCCCGTCGGCGCCGAGGCGAACGGCGGCGCCGCCCCCGCCCTGACCGGCGCGGCGACCGGCGCCCTCGCCCCCGGCTGGACGGTCCAGCAGACCACCGTGGTCCCCGCGGGCGGCTCGCGCGGACTGCTCGGCGTCGCCTGCTCCGCCCCCGACACGGACTTCTGGTTCCCGGCCGCCTCCACGGCCAAGGAGCGCCAGGACTACGTCCACCTCACCAACCCCGACGACACCGCCGCTGTTGCCGACATCGAGCTGTACGGCCCCGAGGGCGTGCTCAAGTCGCAGTTGACCGAGGGCATCCCCGTCCCGGCCCACTCCAGCGTCCCCGTCCTGCTCTCCACGCTCACCGGCGAGGCCGCGCAGGCGGACGTGACCGTCCATGTCACGACCCGCAGCGGACGCGTCGGCGCGGTCCTCGGCTCCGCCGACGACAAGCTCGGCAGCGACTGGCTGCCCGCTTCGGCCGACCCGGCCGGCACCGCCGTCCTGCCCGGCATCCCCGCCGACGCGACCTCGGTCCGCCTGGTGGCGTACGCGCCGGGCGAGGACGACGCGGAGCTGAAGATCCAGCTGGTCGGCGAGAACGGCACGATCGTCCCGGCGAGCGCGCAGTCCCTGCACGTGAAGTCGGGCATGACCGCGTCCGTCGACCTTCCCGACCTGACCAGGGGCGAGGCGGGTGCCCTGCTGCTCACCCCCTCGGACCCGAAGAAGACCACCCCGTTCGTGGCCGCCCTGCGCGTCGTACGGGGCAAGGGCGACAAGCAGGAGGTCGCCTTCATCCCCGCGACCGCGGCGATCACCGCCCGTGCCACCGTCGCCGACAACCGCGCGGCCGGCTCGACCCTCACGCTCACGGCGCCCGGCGCCGCTGCCCAGGTCAAGGTCACGGCGTCGGCGGGCACGGAGGGCGGCACGACGGTCTCCAAGAACGTCACGGTCAAGGCGGGCACGACGACGAAGGTGACCGACGTGGTCCCGGCCGGTCTGAAGGGCTCCTACGCGCTGACGGTCGAGCGGGTCTCGGGCGGGCCCGTCCACGCCGCACGCGTCCTGGCGCTCCCGCAGGACGGCATCCCCATGTTCACGGTCCAGACCCTGGCGGACGACCGGGGCGCGGTGCAGGTCCCGAGGGCGAAGCAGGATCTCTCGGTCCTGGACGACTGACGCTTCGACGGCTGACGCCTCGACGGGCTGGTGCCCGCACGGCCGACGCCTGGACGACCGGTGCCCGGACGGCCGGCGTCGGGGCCACCCACGTCGTACGACGGGAAGTGCGTCGGCGCTCCTTCGACGGAGGCCGGCGTTCCTTCCCGGCGGCCGCCGTTCCCCCGAAGGTGGCCCGCGTTCCCCCGAAGGGGTCAGTCCTGCCCGTAGCGGGGGTCGACCGACTCGGGGGAGAGACCCAGAAGCTCGGCCACCTGCTCCACCACGACCTCATGGACGAGCAGCGCCCGTTCGTCACGGCTCTTGGAGCGGATCTCGACCGGCCGCCGGTAGACGACGATCCGGGCGGGCCCGCCCTTCTCCGCCGGCGCGGCCCCGCCCAGCGGCACCGACTCGCCCTGCACCGAGGGCGGCACGTCGAGGACCATGAACTCGACGTCCGCCAGCTGCGGCCAGCGCCGTTCCAGGCGCTCCACCGAGTCCAGGACGAGATCGCGGAAGGTGTCGGCCCGGGTCGCGGACAACGGCACCTGCGGCGGGGCGACCGGCCCGCGCATACCGCGACCGTGCCGGTCGCGCCTGCGCGTCCGCGGCTCCACCGGAACCGGACTGGACTCCGCCGCATCGGGCTCGGGCGGACGGGACGAGGGGTTCGGCGGCACAGGACTGTCCATCACTGACGCAGCGTAACTCTCCTCGGTGCCCGTCGACCGTGGCGCACACGGACCGCCTCGCCGCGCGCCGGAGCCGGGCTGTCGCTAGTTGAACATTCCGGCCAGGCGCGGGCTCGATTCCGGGGGCTCCCGCGATCGGCCATCTGGCCGTGGTTGACCGGATTCCTGTCGACCGTTGTCCGGATCGACCGCCGTCCCCACCCCCGTGCCCCTCCTTACGCGCAGGTCAGGACGGCCCCCCGAAGCGAGCCCGTGTCCGACGTCACACCGCGACACGGTGGAGTGACCTGGTGGAGAGTCGTCGCGGCCCGCTCAAGAGTGCGGTACCGTCCAACGTCGTGAGCCCTGTACGTCGCTGTTCGCGCACCGCGTGCGGCCGCCCTGCCGTCGCGACACTGACGTACGTCTATGCCGACTCGACTGCGGTCCTCGGCCCGCTCGCCACCTACGCCGAGCCCCACTGCTACGACCTGTGTGCCGAACACAGCGAGCGCCTCACCGCGCCGCGCGGCTGGGAGGTCGTGCGCCTCTCCGACGGCTCCGCCCCGTCCCGCCCCAGCGGCGACGACCTCGAAGCCCTCGCCAACGCGGTACGGGAAGCGGCGCGCCCCCAGCAGCGCACGGCCGAGGCCGGCGGCAAGGGCGGCGGCCGAGGCGGAGACCCGGTGGAGGTCGGCCGCCGCGGCCACCTCCGCGTCCTTCGCTCCCCGGACTCCTGAGCAGGACGTCCTGAGCACGACGTTCTGCGCCGGGCACCGGCGCCGGACGCCCGAGCGGGCGACGCCCCGAGCGGGGCCTGCGCCGGACTCCTGAGCACGACGGCCGAGCCCGGCACCCCCGCGTCCCGCCTCCCGCGTCCCGCGCGCTCCCCGGCTCCGAGCCCGACGTCCTGAATGCGGCGCCCGAGCCAGGCGCAACGAGCCCGGCTCCTCAGCCCCGCTCCCCAGCCCTGCTTCCGAGCCCGACATCCCGCACCGGACCCCCACGCGCGGCGCTCGCCCGGCCAGGCGCTCTGCCCTCCCCTCGGCGGGCCCCGGTAGGTTGGGCATCCGCACACGCCGTACACGCGTGGCACACGCGCCGCACACGCGTGCCGAGGTTTCGAGGATTCAGGAGGGTTGTTCCGTGGCTGCTGATCTGTCGCAGATCGTGAAGGCGTACGACGTTCGCGGGGTGGTGCCGGATCAGTGGGACGAGACGCTCGCCGAGCTGTTCGGCGCCGCGTTCGTCCGGGTGACCGGCGCGGACGCGATCGTCGTCGGCCACGACATGCGGCCCTCGTCGCCGGGCCTGTCGGGCGCGTTCGCCCGTGGCGCGGCCCGCCTCGGCGCCGATGTCACCCTGATCGGGCTCTGCTCCACGGACCAGCTGTACTACGCCTCCGGCAGCCTCGACCTGCCGGGCGCGATGTTCACCGCCTCGCACAACCCTGCGCAGTACAACGGCATCAAGATGTGCCGTGCCGGCGCCGCGCCCGTCGGCCAGGACACCGGCCTGTCCGAGATCCGCATCATGGTGGAGCGCTGGTCGGAGGAGGGCGCCCCGGCGGCCGCACCGACCACCGGCACCATCACCGAGCGGGACACGCTGCAGGACTACGCGGCCCACCTGAAGGCGCTGGTCGACCTCACCACGATCCGCCCCCTCAAGGTCGTCGTGGACGCGGGCAACGGCATGGGCGGCCACACCGTCCCGACCGTCTTCGAGGGCCTCCCGCTGGACGTCGTACCGATGTACTTCGAGCTGGACGGCACCTTCCCGAACCACGAGGCCAACCCCCTCGACCCGGCGAACATCGTCGACCTCCAGGCCCGCGTCCGGGCCGAGGGGGCCGACCTCGGTCTCGCCTTCGACGGCGACGCCGACCGCTGCTTCGTCGTCGACGAGCGCGGCGAGGCGGTCGCCCCGTCCGCGATCACGGCCCTGGTCGCGGCCCGCGAGCTGGCCAAGACCCCCGGCGGCACGATCATCCACAACCTGATCACCTCCTGGTCGGTGCCCGAGGTCGTGCGGGAGAACGGCGGCTCGCCGGTCCGTACCCGCGTCGGCCACTCCTTCATCAAGGAGGAGATGGCGAAGACGGGTGCGATCTTCGGCGGCGAGCACTCCGCGCACTACTACTTCAAGGACTTCTGGAACGCCGATACGGGCATGCTTGCCGCGCTCCACGTCCTCGCCGCCCTCGGTGGCCAGGACGGCCCCCTGTCGGAGCTGGTCGCGTCGTACGACCGCTACGTGGGCTCCGGCGAGATCAACTCCACGGTCGCCGACCAGGCGGGCCGCACCGTGGCGGTCAAGGCGACGTACGAGGGCCAGGACGGCATCACGCTCGACGAGCTGGACGGCCTGACGGTGTCGGCGGACGACTGGTGGTTCAACCTGCGCCCCTCCAACACCGAGCCGCTGCTCCGCCTGAACGTCGAGGCCCGTGACGCGGCCACCATGGCCAAGATCCGCGACGAGGTCCTCGCCCTCGTCCGCGCGACGGACTGACACCCTCTCCCCACCGGGGCTGGCCGACACCCTCCCGGGCGGGGAGCTCTGACAGCCTCTCCCCGCCGGGGACCGGCCGACACCCTCCTGGGCGGGGAGCTTTGACGGCGCCTCTCCCCGCCGGGGACCGGCCGACACCCTCTCCCTGCCGGGGCCGGACCGACCGCCCCCGCCGGGACGCCCCGGCGCCGCTCGCCGCCGGGGCATGGGCCGC
>NZ_JBHJTL010000093.1:0-30106 GCF_042264065.1 Streptomyces sp. NPDC056222
GAGACAGGCACTTCGGTGCCTCGCGCGGGCGGTTCCCGTGCGTGCCGACAGTTCGGGTGGGTGCGGGCCGTCGTGTGCGCGTGCCTCTGTGTGCACCCCTCTCCGTGACCTTGACACGGCTACGTTATCTGACGGACAGTCAGAAACCTTAGTCGTCACCCCGGGAGGCCGTCGTCGTGCACCTCGCCCCGACCGAGCGGCAGCTACGGCTGCGCGCCGAACTCCGCGCGTACTTCCGCGACGTGATGCCCGACGGCCCGCCCTCCCCCACCGACACCGAGGGCCAGCGCCGGCTCCTCCGCAGGATCGGCGGCGACGGCCGTCTCGGGCTCGGCTGGCCGGAGGAGTACGGAGGCCAGGGGCGCGGCCCCGACGAGCAGTTCGTCTTCTTCGACGAGGCCTACCGGGCCGGCGCGCCCGTCTCCATGGTCACGCTCAACACCGTCGGCCCGACCCTGATGCGGTACGGCACCGAGGAGCAGAAGGCGTACTTCCTGCCCCGGATCCTGCGCGGCGAGACCGTCTTCGCCATCGGGTACAGCGAGCCGGAGGCCGGCACCGACCTGGCCTCGCTCCGCACGAAGGCGGTGCGGGACGGGGACTCCTGGCGGATCGACGGGCAGAAGATCTTCACCTCGAACGCCCAGAACGCCGACTGGATCTGGCTCGCCTGCCGCACGGACCCCGAGGCTCCCAAACACCGCGGGATCTCCATCGTCCTCGTCCCCACGGATTCCCCGGGGTTCTCATGGACGCCGATCGAGACCGTCGGCGGACTGACGACGACGGCGACGTACTACGACGGGATCCGCGTCCCGGCCACGAACCTCGTCGGGGAGGAGAACGGCGGCTGGGGGCTGATCACCAACCAGCTCAACCACGAGCGGGTCGCGCTCGCCGCGATCGGGATGCAGGCCGAGGAGTTCTACGAGGCGGTGCTCCGCCGGGCCGCCACACCCGATCCGGTGACGGGGCGGCGCCGCATTGACGAGCCGTGGATACGGATCCGGGCGGCCGAGGCACATGCCCGGCTCGCGGCAACACGCCTGCTCAACTGGCGTTTGGTGGGGGATGTGGGGGCGGGCCGGCTGGCCCCCGGAGACGCGAGCGGCGTGAAGTTCGCGGGAACCGAATCGGCGGTCGAGGTGTACCGAATATGTCAGGAGATCGCGGGCGGGGCGGGGACGGTGCGGGCGGGGTCGCCGGGAGAGGTCGACGGCGGTGAGCTCGAGCGGATGAACCGCGCCGCGCAGATCAACACCTTCGGGGGAGGGGTGAGCGAGGTGCAGCGCGAGATCGTCGCGACGATGCGACTCGGCATGAGCGGCACGAAGAGGGAAGGGGGGCGGCGGTGAAGGACATCCACGGCGGGGCGAAAGAGATCCACGAAGGGGCGAAGGAGATCCATGGCGGGTTGAAGGCGTACGAAGGGCGGCCGGCCGCCACCGCGGGGGCCGGCAAGGACCTGGTCAACGAACCCATGATCAGGCACTGGTGCGAGGCCATGGGCGACACCAACCCGGCGTACGCGGGACCGGGGGCCGTCGCCCCGCCGACGATGCTCCAGGCGTGGACGATGGGCGGACTCTCCGGGCACACCGGCCGCTCCGGGCCGTACGACGAGCTGCTCGCGCTCCTCGACGACGCCGGATACACCTCCGTGGTCGCCACCGACTGCGAGCAGGAGTATCTGCGGCCGCTGCGGCCCGGTGACGCGATCACCTTCGACGCGGTGATCGAGTCGGTGTCGGAGCGCAAGACCACCAAGCTGGGGACGGGGTACTTCGTCACGACCCGGATGGACGTCCGGGCGGACGGCGAGCTCGCGGGCACGCACCGCTTCCGCATCCTCAAGTACGCGCCGGCGGCACCCAAGCCGAAGGGAGGCGGCGGCGCACCTGCGGCGAAGCGGCCCCGCCCGGTGATCAACCGGGACAACGCCGGATTCTGGGAGGGCGTCGCCGCGCACCGTCTGCTCGTCCAGCGCTGCGGGGACTGCGCGACGCTCCGCTTCCCCTGGCTCCCGGGCTGCAACGCCTGCGGCTCGCGGGAGTGGGACACCGTCGAGGCGAGCGGCTCGGGGACCGTCTTCTCGTACGTGGTGATGCACCACCCGCGGTTCCCCGCCTTCACTGTGTCCGATCATGCCGCTGACGCGGGGGGTCCCTACGCGGTCGGACTGATCGAACTGGCCGAGGGCGTCCGGATCGTCAGCAACGTGGTCGGGGTGCCGTACGACAAGGTCCGGATCGGGATGCCGGTCCGCCTGGAGTTCCTTCGCGTGGACGAGGAGCTGGAGCTGCCGGTGTTCCGGGCGCAGGACGGGGGTGAGGGCTGAGATGGACTTCACGCCCACGGAGGAGCAGGCCGCCGCCCAGGAGCTGGCGGCGCGGATCTTCGGCGATCTCGCCACGCACGAGCGACTCACGGCGGCCGGCACGGACACGGACGCCGAGCTGTGGAAGGCCCTGTGCGGGGCCGGACTGCCGGGCGCGGTCGAGGAGACCGGGCTCCTCGGCCTGGTGCTGATCGCCGAGGAGCAGGGGCGGACGACGGCGCAGGTGCCGTTCACCGCGAGCTGTGTGTACGGGCTCCTCGCCGTCGCCCGGCACGGCACGGAGGAGCAGCGCGAGCGGCTGCTGCCGGGGCTCCGGGACGGTACGACGGTGGTGACCGGCGCGTTCCCGCCCTCGGGGCATGTCCGGGCCGCGGGCGACGGCTCGCTCACCGGGGCCGTGGAGTGGGTGCCCTGGCTCAGGGACGCCACCCATGTCCTCGTGGCGGACGAGGACGGCGCCCTCCGCCTCGTGCCGACGGCCGAGGCCGCCGTGACACCCGTCGAGCTCACCGCGCCCTGGGCCGCCGGCCGGCTCGTCCTCGACGGCGCCCGCGGCGAGCGGATCGGCGGCGCCGACGCCCGCGCGGAGGTGCTGACGGCGGCCAGGATCGCGTTCGCCGGGCTCCAGGCCGGGGTCTGCGCCGGGTCGCTGGCCCGGGCGGTGGCGTACACGTCGGTACGGGAGCAGTTCGGGCGCCCGCTCGCCACCCGGCAGGCGGTCCAACTCCGCGCCGCCGACGCCTACATGGACACCGAGGCGATCCGGGTCACCGCCTACGAGGCGGCCTGGCGGTACGACCAGGGCCTGCCGGGGGACGAACACGCGCTGACCGCCGCCTGGTGGGCGTCCGAGGCGGGCAAACGGGTCGTCCACGCGGGACAGCATCTGCACGGCGGCATGGGAGCCGACCTCGACCACCCTGTCCACCGGCACTTCCTGTGGGGCAGACAGCTCGACGCGTATCTCGGCTGCGGCACCGAACTCCTCGCCGAACTCGGCGACCTGATCGCGAACGGAGACCTGTCGTGAAGGCCGGGGACGCACTGCCGCCACTGACCATCCCGATCACACGCACCCTCATCGTCGCCGGGGCGGTCGCATCGCGGGACTACCAGGACGTGCACCACGACGCGGAACTGGCGAGGGAGAAGGGCTCCCCGGACATCTTCATGAACATCCTGACGACCAACGGCCTGGTGGGGCGGTACATCACCGACCACTTCGGCCCCGAAGCGGTGCTCCGGAAGGTGGCGATACGGCTCGGTGCGCCCAACTACCCCGGCGACACGATGACGTTGACCGGGACGGTGACGGAGGTCGACGGGGTCACGGGCCAGGTGCGGGTGATCGGCGCGAACGGCCTGGGTCACCACGTCACGGGCACGGTGACGCTCGACCTGCCGGGGCGTGAACTCACGCCGGGGTCCGAGCTCAAGCCGGGGCGCGAGCTCGGGCCGGACCCGGACCCGGAGCCGGGCCCGGGGGCCGGGCCTGGGCCTGGGCCAGGCCTGGGTCCAGAGCCAAGGCCGGAGGCAGGGCCCGGGCCGGAGCCAGGCCCTGGACCGGCGCCAGAAGCAGGGCCTGGACCGGAGCCAGGCCCGGAGTCGCGACCGAACGGAGCGGGCGTATGAGCATCCGCAGCGCCGACCGTCTCGGCGGCCGCGCCGCCATCGTCGGGATCGGGGCGACCGAGTTCTCCAAGGACTCCGGCCGCAGCGAGCTCACGCTCGCCGTCGAGGCCGTGCAGGCCGCACTCGCCGACGCCGGGCTCACCCCCGCCGACGTCGACGGCATGGTCACCTTCACCATGGACACCAACCCCGAGATCACCGTCGCCCAGGCGGCCGGCATCGGCGAGCTGTCCTTCTTCTCCCGCATCCACTACGGAGGCGGGGCCGCCTGCGCCACCGTCCAGCAGGCCGCCCTCGCCGTCGCCGCCGGGGTCGCCGACGTCGTCGTCTGCTACCGCGCGTTCAACGAACGTTCCGGGCGCCGCTTCGGCTCCGGGGTCCAGCAGCGCGAGCCCTCCGCCGAAGGCGCAGCGCTCGGCTGGCAGCTTCCCTTCGGGCTGCTCACCCCGGCCTCCTGGGTCGCCATGATCGCCCAGCGCTACCTCCACGCGTACGGGCTGACCCCGGACGCCTTCGGGCACGTCGCCGTCACCGACCGCCGGCACGCGGCCCGTAACCCCGCCGCCTACTTTTACGGCAAACCGATCACCCTCGCCGACCATGCTGCCTCGCGCTGGATCGTCGAGCCGCTCCGGCTCCTCGACTGCTGCCAGGAGACCGACGGCGGACAGGCGATCGTCGTCACCTCCGCCGAGCGCGCCCGCGACCTGCGCCGGCCGCCAGCGGTGATCGTCGCCGCCGCCCAGGGAGCCGGCCGCAACCAGGAGGCGATGACCAGCTTCTACCGCGACGAGCTGACGGGACTGCCGGAGATGGGGGTCGTGGCAGGACAGCTGTGGCGGACGGCGGGGCTCGCGCCGGGTGACATCGACGTGGCCATTCTCTACGACCACTTCACCCCGTTCGTCCTCATGCAGCTGGAGGAGTTCGGCTTCTGTGGACGGGGCGAGGCGGCCGACTTCGTGGCGGCGGACGCGCTGCCGCTGAACACGCACGGAGGCCAGCTGGGGGAGGCGTATCTGCACGGGATGAACGGCATCGCGGAGGCCGTGCGTCAGGTGCGGGGCACGTCCGTGAACCAGATACCCGGCGCGTCCAGGACGCTGGTCACTGCGGGCACGGGGGTCCCCACATCGGGCCTGATCCTGGGCGCCGACGACTGAGGCCGGACATCGGGCCGGCCCGCGCGCCGGCATCGGGCCGCCCGCGCCGGCACCCGCGCGCGCCGGCATCGGGCTCGCTCGTGCCAGCACCCGCGCCCGCCCGCGTCGGCACCCGCCCGCGTCGCACCGGCGCCCGCCCGGGCCGCACCCCCTGCCCGCGCTGGCACCCGCCCGTGCCGCACCCGTGCACGCCCGCGTCGGCACCCGCCCGCATCCGGCACCCGCGCCCGCCGACGTGGCCCCCCCAGGGGCGCCCCGTAGCCGACGGCTGCCCGCCCGCGTCGCAACCGCCCGTGCCGACCCGCGCCCGCCCGCGTCGCACCGGCGCCCGCCCGGGCCGCACCCCCTGCCCGCGTCGGCACCCGCCCGCATCCGGCACCCGCGCCCCGCCGACGTGGCCCCCATAGGTGCCCCGCGGTCGGCGGCTGCCCGCCCGCTTGGTGCCGTGCTCGATGGGCGTGCCCGCCCGCCTCGACCCTGAGGCCCTCGTACCCCCCTCTCCACCTTCAGGAGGTCCAACCATCCCCACCCCTACAACCTGAGGCGGAGTGCGGGTCGGTCCCTGGGGCCGATCCCCGGACGAGTCCCCGCTCCTAGCGTGGAGTCATGACTCCGCCACCTTCTGGCCCCGTCTGCGCCGGCGCCTCCACGGCCGCCCTCGGGACCGCCGTGACGACCGCCGGCTACCCGTCGTTCTCCTCGTACGTCCGGGCCCGCGGGCCCGTCCTGCTGCGCACGGCGCGCTCCCTCACCGCCAACCCCTGCGACGCCGAGGACCTGCTGCAGACCGCCCTCACCAAGACGTTCGTCGCCTGGGAGCGGATCGAGGACCACCGCGCCCTGGACGGCTACGTCCGCAGGGCCCTGCTGAACACCCGGACGTCCCAGTGGCGCAAGCGCAAGGTCGACGAGTTCGCCTGCGAGGAGTTGCCGGAGCCCGCCGGGCTGCCCGAGCCGGACCCGGCCGAGCGGCAGGTGCTCCACGACGCCATGTGGCGCGCGGTCATGAAGCTCCCCGACCGCCAGCGGGCGATGGTCGTCCTGCGGTACTACGAGGACCTCAGCGAGGCTCAGACGGCGGAGGTGCTCGGCGTCTCGATCGGCACGGTCAAGAGCGCCGTCTCCCGCGCGCTCGGCAAGCTCCGCGAGGACCCGGAACTGACGCCCGTACGGTGACCACGAGCACCCGTACGGTGACGGCAGGCGCCCGTATCGTGCGGCACGCGCCCCCGAACGCTGCCGGCATGCATCCCGCACGGCGGTGACGGCACGCGCCCCGGTGCCGGCATGCATCCCGCACGGCGGTGCCGGCCTGCGCCCCGCACCGGTGCGGCACGCCCCCCGTACCGTGACCGCGCGCGGAGGACACCACATCCGCCAGTAATCACTGGCAATTTCCCTACTCCCGGGTAGTGACATACCGAGCGGTACGTGCGCAGAATCTCCACACCCTTACTGTCACGTAGCGCCCACCGGGAGGACGCCGTGCTGAGCACCATGCAGGACGTACAGCTGACCGTGACCCGCATCCTGAAGCACGGGATGACGATCCACGGGAAGTCACTGATCACCACCTGGACGGGTGAGCCCGAGCCGCAGCGCCGCACGTTCGCGGAGGCGGGAGCCCGCGCGAGCCAGCTGGCGAACGCCCTGCGCGACGAGCTCGGCGTGACCGGCGACCAGCGTGTCGCCACCCTGATGTGGAACAACGCGGAGCATGTCGAGGCGTACTTCGCGATCCCGTCCATGGGCGCGGTCCTGCACACCCTCAACCTGCGGCTTCCCCCCGAGCAGCTGGCGTTCATCGTCAACCACGCCGACGACCGGGTCGTCCTCGTCAACGGCTCGCTGCTCCCCCTCCTCGTGCCGCTCCTCCCCCACCTGCCGACCATCGAGCACATCGTGGTCGCGGGCCCCGGAGACCGCTCGGCGCTGGACGGCGTGACGCCCCGCGTGCACGACTACGAGGAGCTGATCGCGGGCCGCCCCACCACCTTCGACTGGCCCGAGATCGACGAGCGTTCGGCCGCCGCCATGTGCTACACCTCCGGCACCACCGGCGACCCGAAGGGCGTCGTCTACTCGCACCGCTCCATCTACCTGCACTCCATGCAGGTCAACATGGCCGAGTCGATGGGCCTGACGGGCAAGGACACGACCCTGGTCGTCGTTCCGCAGTTCCACGTCAACGCCTGGGGGCTGCCGCACGCCACGTTCATGACCGGCATCAACATGCTCATGCCGGACCGCTTCCTGCAGCCCGCCCCGCTCGCCGAGATGATCGAGCGCGAGAAGCCGTCCCACGCCGCAGCCGTCCCCACCATCTGGCAGGGCCTGCTCGCCGAGGTCACCGCCAACCCCCGCGACCTCTCCTCCATGAAGCAGGTCACCATCGGCGGCGCGGCCTGTCCGCCCTCCCTCATGGAGGCGTACGACAGGCTCGGCGTCCGCCTCTGCCACGCCTGGGGCATGACGGAGACCTCCCCGCTCGGCACCATGGCCCACCCGCCGGCCGGGCTGACCGCCGAGGAGGAGTGGCCGTACCGCATCACGCAGGGCCGCTTCCCGGCCGGCGTCGAGGCCCGCCTGGTCGGCCCCGGCGGCGAACACCTGCCCTGGGACGGCGAGTCGGCCGGTGAGCTGGAGGTGCGCGGCACCTGGATCGCGGGCTCGTACTTCGGCGGCGTCGACGGCGAGCCGATCCGTCCCGCCGACAAGTTCAGCGAGGACGGCTGGCTGAAGACCGGCGACGTCGGCGTCATCAGCCCGGAGGGCTTCCTCACGCTCACCGACCGCGCCAAGGACGTCATCAAGTCCGGTGGCGAGTGGATCTCGAGCGTCGAGCTCGAGAACGCGATCATGGCGCACCCCGAGGTCGCCGAGGCCGCGGTCGTGGCCGTACCGGACGAGAGGTGGGGCGAGCGCCCGCTCGCGACCGTCGTGCTCAAGGACGGTGCCACGGCGGACTACGAGACGCTGAAGGCCTTCCTCGCCGACGAGGGCGGGATCGCCAAGTGGCAGCTTCCGGAGCGCTGGGCGATCGTGCCCGCGGTGCCGAAGACGAGCGTCGGCAAGTTCGACAAGAAGGTCATCCGCAGGCAGTACGCGGAGGGAGAGCTGGACGTGACCCAGCTGTAGGCCCTGAGGAAGGTCTGACGGAGGGTCTTACGTCTTACAGAGGGCCTTACGGAAGGTCTTGCGGAGGAGGGGGAGCGGTGGTGAACACCGCTCCCCCTCCTTCTCAGTTGGTCCCTATCTTCGCGAGCAGGTCCACGATCCGGGCCTGCACCTCGTTGCTGTTCGAACGCTCGGCGAGGAAGAGGACCGTCTCGCCGGACGACAGCGTCGGCAGCTCGGCCTCGTCGAGATCCGACGAGGTGTAGACGACGAGCGGCGTGCGGTTCAGCTGCCCGTTCGCCCGCAGCCAGTCGATGATCCCGGCCCGGCGACGGCGCACCTGCATCAGGTCCATCACCACCAGGTTCGGCCGGATCTGCGTGGCCAGCGTGACCGCGTCGGTGTCCGCCGCGGCTCGGGCCACCTGCATCCCGCGCCGCTCCAGGGTCGCCCCCAGAGCTTGTGCGATGTGGTCGTTCTCCTCGATGAGCAGCACGCGCGAGGGGTGTTGCTCGCTGTCGCGGGGCGCCAGCGCCTTGAGGAGTACGGCCGGATCGGCGCCGTACGCAGCCTCCCGCGTCGCCTGTCCGAGCCCGGCCGCGAGCAGTACGGGCACCTCGGCGGCGACCGCCGCCTGGCGCAGGGACTGGAGCGCGGTACGGGTGATGGGCCCGGTCAGAGGGTCGACGAAGAGCGCGGCCGGGAAGGCGGCGATCTGGGCGTCGACCTCCTCGCGGGAGTGGACGATCACCGGGCGGTAGCCGCGGTCGCTCAGCGCCTGTTGCGTGGAGACGTCCGGCGCGGGCCAGACGAGCAGCCGGCGCGGGTTGTCCAGCGGCTCCGGGGGCAGCTCGTCGTCGACGGGCTGCGGCAGCGGCCTGTTGGCGACTTCGACCGCGCCGCCGGGACCGTCGAGCGGCTCGGGGCCCTCGGCGGCACCCTCCGCGGGCGCCCCTATGGCGTAGGAACGGCCTTCGGGGGCCGCCTGGGCGAGCGAGGCGAGCTTCGGCTGCGCCTTGGCGGCGGGCTCCGCGGACGTCGCCGGGGCGGCAGGGGCTGCGCCCACGGGCGCGGGCGTCGGGACCGGACGGTCGCCCTCGGGCGGGGTGGCGAGCTTGCGCCGCCGCCCGGAGCCGTTGCTCTGCCCGTTCTGCGACGCACCGCCCTGCGACGCACCGCCCTGCGACGCACCGACCTGCTGCGCACCTGCCTGCTGTGCAGCGATCTGCTGGGCGAAGGGCACGCCCTGCCCGAGCGTGCGCACGCTGAACGCCCGCCCGCTGTGCGTCACGTCCTTCGGAGCGGCCGGCACCGCCGTCGCGGCGGGGGCTGCGGGCGGGGCCGGAGTAGCGGCTGCGGGCACCTCAGGAGGCAGCGGTACGGATCCGGTGCCGGTACGCGTCTCCTCGGCGACGCCCGGCCCACGACGCCGACCGGTCGGCTCGGGAAGAGGCTGCGGGTGCGGGTGGGGCTGCGGAGGCGTCTGGTCGGCGTCCGGCGCGGACAGCGCGGCGTCGTGCTGTCCCTCGTCGATCACCTGCATCGGCTGCGGGAGGGGCATGGCCTGCGATACGGGTCCGGCCTGCGGTACGGGCATGGCCAGCGGTACGGGCTGTGCCGCGGGCTCCGGAGCACGGTCCGCGTCCGCCGGGGGCAGCGCGAACGGCGTACGCGGCCCGGCCTCGGCGGCAGCGCTCCGCTCCTGCGCGGCGAGCGCGCGCCGCGCCCGCCGACCGGTGGGCCGCTCCTCGGCCGCCTGATCGCCGCTCGCCACGGCGGGCAGGGCCGCCCGGGCAAGGGCGGGGGCTTCGGCGGGAACGCCCTGGGCGGGTACGGGAACACCCTGCGGAGGCACGGCGTCCCCGAGCGCGGCACGTCCCTGCGCGCCCTCGGCCGCGGTCACCACGGAGCCCTCGGCGGGCCGGCCGCGACGGCGCCCGGTCGGCTCGACGGCAGGGGCGCCGCCCGCGCTCTGGGCGGGGATCAGCTCGGCGGGGGCGGCCGGAGCCTCCTCCGTACGCCCGCGGCGGCGCCCGGTCGGCTCGACGGCACCGGCACCGGCGCCCTCGGGGGCCACCGGGCTCTCCAGGAAGGCATCGGTGGACGCCCGGCGGGCGCGCCGCCGTCCGCCGCCCTGGGTGTCCGAGGCCTGCGCGGGCAGCGCGAGCTGCCCACCGGCCGGAGCGGCCTCGGCCTCCGAACCCGTCGCCGTCTCCGCGGCCGTCGGAGCGGGCGGAGCGGTGACCGTGCCCCTGCCGGCGCCGATCGGCACCTCGAGGACGTACGCGCCGCCGCTCGTCCCGGGCACTTCATGCGTCTGCACGACACCGCCGTGCGCGGCCACGATCCCGCGCACGATCGGCTGGTGGACGGGGTCGCCGCCGGCGTACGGGCCGCGCACCTCGATCCGTACGACGTCGCCGCGCTGCGCCGCCGCCACCACGATCGTCGAGTCGGCGTATCCCGCACCCGGCACGACCCGGGCCTTGCCGGTGGAGTCGACGCCTGCCACGTCCGCGACGAGATGCGCGAGCGCGGTCGCGAGCCGTCCCGCGTCCACCTCCGCCTCGATCGGCGGCGCGTGCACGGCGAACTGTGCCCGGCCGGGCCCGATGAGCTCCACGGCCCCGTCGACGCCCGCGGTCACGACCCCGTCGAGCAGGACGACGGACGTGCCGAGGGTCTCCGCCCCGGCGTCCAGCCGCTGATAGCCGAGGACGTTGTCCACGAGGGTCGTCATCCGGGCGTACCCGGCGGCCAGGTGGTGCAGGAGCTGGTTGGCCTCGGGCCACAGCTGGCCCGCGTCGTCGGCGGCGAGCGTGGCGAGCTCCGTGCGCAGCTCCTCCAGGGGCCCGCGCAGCGACTCGCCGAGGACGGCCGTCAGCTGCTCGTGCCGGCCGGCCAGGGACTCGTACCGCTCCTTGTCCGCCTTCGCGCGTTCCTCGTGGCTCTTCTTGAGCTCGGCGAGTTCGGCGGCGTGCTTCTCGGCGAGGCCGGCGCGCTCGGTCTCCTGCTCCTTGGCGAGCTGCTCGTAGGGCCGGCGGTCGGTGAAGGTCATCACCGCGCCGACGAGCTGGTCCCCGTCACGTACCGGTGCGGTCGTCAGGTCGACCGGCACCTGTGAACCGTTCTTCGCCCACAGCACCTGCCCGCGCACGCGGTGCTTGCGCCCCGACTTGAGCGTGTCGGCGAGCGGCGAATCCTCGTACGCGAACGGCTCGCCGTCCGCCCGAGAGTGGAGGACCAGCGGGTGCAGCTCCTTGCCGCCGAGATCGCTGGCGCGGAAGCCGAGGATCTGCGCGGCGGCGGGGTTGACGAGGACGACACGCCCGTCGGTGTCCGTGCCGACGACGCCTTCGGCGGCGGCGCGCAGGATCATCTCGGTCTGGCGCTGCGAGCGGGCGAGTTCTGCCTCGGTGTCGAGGGTGCCGGTGAGGTCACGGACGACGAGCATGAGCAGCTCGTCGCCGGTGTAGGCGCTGTACGAGTCGTAGGCCTCGCGCCCGTCCTCCAGATTGGCGCTGGTGACCTCGACGGCGAACTCGCTGCCGTCCGTCCGGCGGGCGATCATCCGGGTCGGCTTCGTACGGCCGCTCTCGTCGGTTCCCTCGGGGCGTCGCATGGAGCCGGGGATCAGGCGCGAGTCGAAGCCGGGCAGCAGGTCGAGCAGCCCGCGCCCGACGAGCGCGGTGCCGGGGGTCTCGAACATGCCGAGGGCGATGGTGTTGGCGTTGACGACCGTGCCGTTGCAGTTGACGAGCACGAGGCCGTCGGGGAGGGCGTCAAGTATGGCTGCGAGGCGAGCAGCGCCTCGGGATGGCCTGCTGCTCACGACGACGCTTCCTCCCTGACCCACTGCACCTTGCCCGGCTGGCCGGCCCCATCTTGCCCCTCGGGCCGCAGCCTGTCACTGCGAGGAGTCTAAAGGCAGCGCCGACGGTCGCGGGGGGAGGTCTCATGCCCCCGGCAACATCCGAACGTCATCCTCACCTCATCCCCGCACGCGAGGCAGTACGGGCTCCAGGTTCTCCCAGCGGTCGATCTCGCATCCGTTGGCCCGGGAGAAGTGGGCGTCGACGGAGCGCCCCTGCCAGTCGCCGGTGATGTGGGCGACGACGGACCCGCCGTACTGCTGCCCGCAGAAGGCGTCCTTGGTGACCGGCTTGAAGGGGTTCTGCCCCTCCTTCGCGAGCGTGGTGAGCCGCTCGCAGGCGCGGGCGGCCGCGGGGTGGTCGCCGCCGGGCTCGCCCTCGCAGTCGAGCCGGAACGTGCCGTCGGCCTTCGGGTGCCCGCTCTTGCTGATCGTCACGGTGAGCACGTCGGGCGACGACAGCAGCGACAACGGCGGCACGGGCCCGAGCCCGGTGGCGCCCGCGGCGGTGGTGGCGAGGGTGGCGAGTACGAGGCGGCGCAGCATGCGAACTCCAGGGGAGGCGAGTGGGGGCCATGGGCTCGGGCCCGTCTCCTCTAACGCTCCGTACTGCCGTTCGTTGCGCAACCGGGATGGGCCGAGGGGCTTTGCCCTCGGCCCGGGAGGGCTAGTACGGTGAGAAGCGATTGGTGACACCCGGCTCGCCTGTGTCATCATCTGCACGCACCACTCGCGCCCGCGCGAGGTGCATGGAGGCGTCGCCTAGTCCGGTCTATGGCGCCGCACTGCTAATGCGGTTTGGGTCTTAAAGCCCATCGAGGGTTCAAATCCCTCCGCCTCCGCCCCACCCCGAAGCCCCGGCCCACACGGCCGGGGCTTCGGCCGTTCCGGCCCCCTGCGGGCCCGCTGCGCCCTTGCGCGGGTCACCCGTCCGGCGGAGTGCACGGATCCCGGAACGAGCTCCCAGATGGCGTTTCCGCAGGTCAGAGGGGGTCTGGCTAATGGATTTCGCGCTACGGCGCAGGTCATGTAATGTTGTCCACGCAACGCCGACCGGCAAGAAAAAAGCCGAGAAGCACAAGCACTCGTAGCTTAACGGATAGAGCATCTGACTACGGATCAGAAGGTTGCAGGTTCGAATCCTGCCGAGTGCACACAGCTCAAAGGCCCCCTGGACATCGTCCAGGGGGCCTTTGACATCAGCGGGTGACATCAACGCGGTTGGCCGGACGGATCAGGCGGCCGGCGTCTCCTCGGGAGCCTCGCCCTCTTCCTCGCCGGACTCGTCAAGCCCCAGGGCGTCATCCATCCGATCGGCTGCCGCCTTCAGCGTCGTCTGCATGACGTGGGCGTAGGTGTCGAGCGTCATCGTGATCGTGCTGTGCCCGAGCGTCTCCATGATGGTCCGGGCGTCCACCCCCTGAGCGAGCAGCAGCGAAGCGCACGTGTGGCGCAGGTCGTGCACCCGGACCCGTCGCACCTTGGCCTTGGCGCACAGGAGCGTGAGCATTCTGTTCAGGCTCCGGGGGTCCGTGGCCCGACCGGTCGACGTGGTGAAGATGAGGCCGATCGGCTGATGATCGAGCGGCTTCCACTTCTGGTCAGCCTCTGGGTGATCTACCGCGGGATGCCTCGGCGGAACGGCAAGGGCACCGAGTCGCCGTAGGCGTACAGCGGCAGCCGCCACGACGCTGCTCGACGGCATCGGAGCCGAGCGGGTGCTGTTGAACGTCCACCCGGCGAGCACGGCGGCGTCGGCCGCCTACCGGGCGTGGGGATACCGCAAGATCGGCGAGGCGCGGCCCTGGGGCGACGGCGCGGACCTCCATGACGTGATGCTGCTCGACTGGCGCGACGGCAGTCCGTGAACTCCTGGCGCGAGGCACGAGTCGGCTCTGCGCGGCCCAGGGCGCCGGTCCTCACTTCAGGGGGACGCACCTGAGCGCGTGGTCCGAGCGACGGTGCGGTGGCGAGAGCAGGTGGACCAACTCGTACCCCCCGCCGGGGCAGCCACCGTTGAGGATGAGAGTGTCGACCAGCACGCGGTTGACCGTGTGCCCGTCCCGCTCCATGAGGTCTCTCACGAAGCCCTCGGGATCCGCCTTGAGCGCGGTCTGTTCATCCTCGGTCAGTTCAAGTCTGAAGACCTCGACGGCAGATGCTTCGATTTCCGTAGGGCGGTGAACGGTAGCCATGGTTCGGCCTTTCGGAGAGGCGTCACCTCCAGGATGCGCCGATCGACGCCCCGCGCAACCGCCGGCACCGTCCGGGCGGCCGGGCCGTCGGTTCGCCCGGGCTGTCGGTTCGGCGGGATAAAGTCGGAAGATCGTTCTTTCTTCTGATCGTGGGGGTTGGGTATGGCGCTCTTCGGGAACGCGCACAAGATCGATCCGGCGCAGGCGCAGCAGGAGTACGCGCGGCTGCTCGGGCAGGGGGAGCAGATTCACGCCGCGTATCTGCTGATCAGGGACACCATCTTCTTCACCGACCGGCGGCTCGTGCTCGTCGACAAGCAGGGCATCACCGGCAAGAAGGTCGAGTACCACTCGATTCCGTACAAGAGCATCACCCACTTCGCCGTCGAGACGGCCGGCACGTTCGACCTCGACGCCGAGCTGAAGATCTGGATCTCCGGCAACTCCGTCCCCGTCCAGAAGACCTTCACCAAGGGCGTGGACATCTACGAAGTGCAGGCGATTCTGACCCAGTTCGTCGCGCGGTAGTCCGGCACCAGGTAGATGTACGGAGGCCCCCGGAGTGTTTCCGGGGGCCTCCGTCGTCGCCGCTGTCAGACCCCCGGAGGAGACTGGTTCCGTGACGTGGCGGTGTACGGGGATGCGGTGGAGCGGAGGTGTGCCCGGGCTCCGTTGGGAGGGTGGGCGGGTGTCCGTGCTCGCGTACGGGCAGCAGGTCGCCTTCCGGGCCGTCGGGCAGCGGTTGTGCCCGGGGGCCCGCGGCAATCCCTGCCCGCTCGGAGCGGTGGTGTCGGCGCGGGCCACCGGCGGCCAGTGCCCTGAGTGCGCGCGGCTCGACCGGGTCCACTCGGTCGCCGCCGACACCATCGCCGACGACCCGCGGACGTACCGCGTGTACCTCGCCTGGTTCGGGCCCGGGATGACCAAGGTCGGGATCACCGGCGAGGAGCGGGGTGACGCCCGGCTCCTCGAGCAGGGCGCTGTCGCCTTCAGCTGGCTCGGGCGGGGGCCGCTCATGGCCGCCCGACGGACCGAGGAGCTGCTGCGGCACGCCCTGAAGGTGCCCGACCGGATTCCGTACGAGCGGAAGCGCGCCGTACGGCACGAGCTGCCCGCCCCGGACGCGCGCCGCCACGAGATCGAGGAGCTGTACCGCTCCGCCGTCGCCCTGCCCGCTTGGGGCGACACCCTGCAGACGCTTCCCTGCGAGGTGCGCGACCACGCCGAGGCCTTCGGCCTCGACGGGCTCCCCGGACTCGCCGGGACCGTCACCGAGCTCTGCGACGACGGTGTCGTCGCCGGCCGTCTCCTCGCCGCCGCCGGGCCCGACCTGCACCTTCTCGACTCCGAAGGCCGGGTGCTCGCCCTCGACACCCGTATCGTCCGCGGGTGGGGACTCGTCGCCGTCGACCCCGGTCATCGCGTCAGCGTGCCCGTGCGGAAGGCGAACACCGACGTCCAGGACGGGCTGTTCCCGACCTGAGAGTGATGGGTGGGGAGCAGGGAAGGCGTCACGACCTGAAGGCCTGGAAGCCTTCCCCGCCCCGTTATGGACATGATCGGTCCCTTCGGTGGAGGGTGATCCGCATGATCCGCATCATCCATGGACGTCGAAGTCGAGCGGAGTCCCGGCCGTGAGCGCCGCCGAGACCCATGCCGCCGAGGTGCACGAGATCGTCCGGCGGCTCGGCCTGCCCGGGCTCATCGACGTCCACACCCACTTCATGCCCTCCAACGTCCTCGACAAGGTCTGGGCGTACTTCGACTCCGTCGGCCCCCTGACCGGCATGGAGTGGCCCATCACCTACCGCGAGGAGGAGGACCGCCGGGTCGCCCTCCTCCGCGAGTTCGGGGTCCTCGCCTTCACCTCGATGCTCTACCCGCACAAGGCCGGCATGGCCCCCTGGCTCAACGGCTGGGCCGCCGACTTCGCCGCTCGTACGCCCGACTGCCTCCACACCGCCACCCTCTACCCCGAGCCGGACGCGACCGCGTACGTCGGCCGGGCGATCGACGACGGGGCGCGCGTCTTCAAGGTCCACCTCCAGGTCGGCGACTTCGACCCCAACGACCGGCTTCTCGACGACAGTTGGGCGACACTCGCGGACAGTCGTACGCCCGTCGTCATCCACTGCGGCTCCGGGCCCGCCCCCGGAAAGTTCACCGGACCCGCGCCCATCGGACAGCTGCTCTCCCGCCATCCGGAGCTGCGGCTGATCGTCGCGCACATGGGGATGCCCGAGTACGCCGACTTCCTCGACCTCGCCGAGCGGTACGAAGGCGTCCACCTCGACACCACCATGGCCTTCACCGACTTCAGCGAACGCTTCGCGCCCTTCCCCGCCGCCGAACTCCCCCGGCTGCGCGCCCTGGAGAACAAGATCCTCCTCGGCTCCGACTTCCCGAACATCCCCTATCCGTACGCCCATCAGCTCCAGGCCCTCGAACGCCTCGGACTCGGGGACGACTGGATGCGCCGGGTCCTGTACGGCAACGGCGCCGCGCTCTTCCCTCAGGTTTCTCAGGGAATTCACAGCTGAGGGAAAGGAAGATCTCAGTACGTCCGGACAGCGTGGCCGTATGACTGCCACCAAGCCCCGCGGGCGTACCGACATGACCCGGCCCGACGGCTCGGCCGTCCGCGTTCTCGTCGTGGACGACGAGGCGTCTCTCGCCGAGCTCCTCTCCATGGCCCTGCGGTACGAGGGCTGGCAGGTGCACAGCGCGGGCGACGGGGCCGGAGCCCTGCGCGCGGCGCGGGAGTTCCGGCCCGACGCGGTGATCCTCGACGTGATGCTGCCCGACATGGACGGGCTCTCCGTCCTCGGCAGACTGCGGCGCGAGCAGCCGGACGTGCCGGTGCTGTTCCTGACCGCCAAGGACGCCGTCGAGGACCGGATCGCCGGCCTCACGGCGGGCGGCGACGACTACGTGACCAAGCCGTTCAGCCTGGAAGAGGTCGTGGCACGGCTGCGCGGGCTGATCCGACGCTCCGGCGCCGCGCAGGCCCGCACCGAGTCGCTGCTCGCCGTCGGGGACCTGACGCTGGACGAGGACAGTCACGAGGTCACCCGCGGCGGCGAGTCGATCCATCTCACGGCCACCGAGTTCGAGCTGCTGCGCTACCTCATGCGCAATCCGCGCCGGGTGCTCAGCAAGGCGCAGATCCTCGACCGGGTGTGGTCCTACGACTTCGGCGGCCAGGCCAATGTCGTCGAGCTGTACATCTCCTACCTGCGGCGGAAGATCGACGCGGGACGGGCCCCCATGATCCACACCCGGCGCGGGGCGGGTTATCTCATCAAGCCCGGGGAGTAGGACGACCGATGCGAGGCCCCCGTTCCTGGTCGCTGCGCACGCGGCTCGTCGTCTCCGCCGTCACGCTGATCGCGATCGTCGCCACGGTGATCGGGACGGTGACGACGATCGCGTTCCGGTCCTACCTGTACGACCAGGCCGACGGGCAGCTGCAGGGCGTGGCCAACCGGGCCGCCGGGCCGCCGCAGAACATGCCGGGGCCCCTCCCCGACGGCACCCCTGACGGCACCCCTGAGGCGCTCGGATTCCTCACCGGCCCCGGCGCCCCGCTCGGCACGGTCGGCGCGTCCGTCGTGGACGGCGAGCTGAGGGACGCCGCCGTCTCCGAGGAGGAAGAGGAGCAGGGGAGGTACGGCCCGAAGTACCGCGCCCAGGCCCTGGACGCGGCACAGCGCGCCGCCCTCGCCGCCGTTCCGCGCGACGGCCGGCCCCACACCGTCGAGCTGCCGGGCAGGGACGACTACCGGGTCGAGTACGCCTCAGGGAGCCGTGGCGACTATCTCGTCGGCATCCCGCTCTCCGACGTCCAGGACACCCTCTCCACTCTGATCCTCGTCGAGGTGAGCGTCACCGGCGCCGGTCTCGTCGCCGCCTCGCTGGCCGGCGGCGCGCTGGTCGGGATCGCGCTGCGGCCGCTGCGCCGGGTCGCCGCGACCGCCACGCAGGTCTCCGAACTGCCGCTGCACAGCGGTGAGCCGGCCCTCCACCACCGTGTCGCGGAAGCGGATCCGCGCACCGAGGTCGGGCAGGTCGGCGCGGCCATCAACCGGATGCTCGACCATGTCCACTCCGCGCTCCACTCCCGCCAGCAGAGCGAGACACGGGTACGGCAGTTCGTCGCGGACGCCAGCCATGAGCTGCGTACGCCGCTCGCCTCCATCCGGGGGTACGCGGAGCTGACGCGGCGCGGCCGGGAGGAGTGCGGGCCCGACACCCGGCACGCGCTCGGGCGGATCGAGTCCGAGGCGACCCGGATGACGGGGCTCGTCGAAGACCTGCTGCTCCTCGCCCGACTGGACGCCGGACGCCCGCTCTCGTACGAGAGCACCGATCTCGCACCGCTCGTCGTCGACGCGCTCTCCGACGCCCGCGCGGCCGGACCCGAGCACCGCTGGCGGCTCGAACTGCCACCGTCCGCCGTGTCGGTAGGGGCGGACGCCGCCCGCCTCCACCAGGTCCTCGTCAACCTCCTCGCCAACGCCCGCACCCACACCCCGCAAGGCACGATCGTCACCGCGCGGGTACGAACGGAGAGCGGCCGCGCCCTCGTCGAGATCGAGGACGACGGGCCCGGCATCCCGCCCGAGCTCCTCCCCGTCGTCTTCGAGCGGTTCGCCCGCGGCGACGCCTCCCGTACGCGCCAGGCCGGCGGCAGCAGCACCGGGCTCGGGCTCGCCATCGTGCGGGCGGTGACGGTCGCCCACGGCGGGGAGGTGACCGTGCGGAGCCGGCCGGGAGAGACCGTCTTCGCCGTGGCGCTCCCCCTGGAGCCCCAGCACGCCCCGTACGACTCACAGCCAGGGCACAGGCTCATCACACAGCCGTGACAGCGGCCCCGGCGAGGGTCTGTGCCATGCGAACCCAAACGATCGCGGGCACCCTCCCCGCCCGGGAGCATCTGCCGGTGGGCATGGCCGGGCGGCCCGTCCTCGATGTGGTGATTCCCGTCTACAACGAGGAGAAGGACCTGGAGCCGTGCGTCCTGCGGCTCCACGACCACCTCTCCCGCACCTTCCCGTACGGCTTCCGCATCACGGTCGCCGACAACGCCTCCACCGACCGGACCCCCGAGGTCGCCGCCACTCTCGCGGCGATGCTGCCCGAGGTGCGTTCGGTACGGCTGGAGCAGAAGGGGCGGGGGCGGGCGCTGCGTACCGTCTGGTCGCACTCGGACGCGCCCGTCCTCGCCTACATGGACGTGGACCTCTCCACGGATCTGAACGCCCTGCTGCCGCTCGTGGCGCCGCTCATCTCCGGCCACTCCGACCTGGCGATCGGCTCCCGGCTCGCCCGCTCCTCGCGCGTCGTACGCGGGCCGAAGCGGGAGTTCATCTCGCGGGCCTACAACCTGATCCTGCGCGGTTCGCTCGCCGCCCGGTTCTCCGACGCGCAGTGCGGCTTCAAGGCGATACGCGGTGATGTCGCCGCCCGCCTGCTGCCGATGGTCGAGGACACCGGCTGGTTCTTCGACACCGAGATGCTCGTCCTCGCCGAGCGCGCCGGACTGCGCATCCACGAGGTGCCCGTCGACTGGGTCGACGACCCCGACTCCACGGTCCACATCGTGCGGACGGCCACCGACGACCTGAAGGGCGTCTGGCGGGTGGGCCGGGCGCTCGCCACCGGCTCGCTGCCGCTCGACCGGCTCTCCCGGCCCTTCGGCGACGACCCCCGGGACCGCGAACTCGCGGGCGTCCCCCGAGGGTTGGCCCGGCAGCTGGTCGGCTTCTGTGTCGTGGGCGCGCTGTCGACGCTCTTCTACGTGGCGCTGTACTCGCTCTTCCGGCTCGGCATCGGCCCCCAACTCGCCAACGCGGGCGCACTGCTGGTGTCGGCCGTCGCCAACACCGCCGCCAACCGGCGTCTCACCTTCGGCGTACGGGGCCGGGACCGGGCCGTCCGCCACCAGGCGCAGGGGCTCGTCGTCTTCGGCATCGGCCTCGCCCTGACCAGCGGTTCGCTCGCCGCGCTCGGCGCGGCCACCGGCGACCCCGCCCACTCCACCGAACTCGCCGTGCTGATCGTGGCCAACCTCGCCGCGACCGTCGTGCGCTTCCTCCTCTTCCGGCTCTGGGTCTTCCCGGACACATCGCTCTCAAGGAACACCCGATGACCACCTCGTACGACACGTCTTCCGGGCCGTCCGAGCCCTCGGCGCCCGTCGCCCGCTCGGCCCACGCCGCGCCGTCCGGCCGGAGCGGCCGCCTCGGCCGGCTGTGGCGCGGACGGGCCGAGGACGCCCCCTGGGTGCGCCCCGCGTTCCTCGTCCTGCTGCTCGCCACCACCCTGCTCTACCTCTGGAACCTGAGCGCCTCCGGCTACGCCAACTCCTTCTACTCCGCCGCCGTCCAGGCTGGCAGCGAGAGCTGGAAGGCCTTCTTCTTCGGCTCGCTCGACGCGGCGAACGCCATCACCGTCGACAAGCCGCCGGCCGCGCTCTGGCCGATGGCCCTGTCCGTGCGCCTCTTCGGGCTCGGGTCCTGGCAGATCCTGCTGCCCGAGGTGCTGATGGGGGTGGCGACCGTCGCCGTCCTCTACGCGGCGGTGCGGCGCCGGTTCGGCGCGGGAGCCGGGCTGCTCGCGGGCGCGGTGCTCGCGCTCACCCCGGTCGCCGCGCTGATGTTCCGCTTCAACAACCCGGACGCGCTGCTGGCCCTGCTGATGACCGTGGCCGTGTACTGCGTGCTGCGAGCCCTCGAGGACACGAAGAGCGGCACGAAGTGGCTGGTGTGGGCAGGAGTCGCCTTCGGCCTCGCCTTCCTCGCCAAGACGCTCCAGGCGTTCCTGATCCTGCCGCCGCTCGCGCTCGTGTACGCGGTGTGCGCCCCGGTCGGCTTCGGCCGCAGGATCGGCCGACTGGCCCTTGCCGGGCTCGCGATGATCGCCTCCGCCGGCTGGTGGGTGGCCCTGGTCGAGCTGTGGCCGGCGTCCTCCCGTCCGTACATCGGAGGCTCGCAGAACAACAGCTTCCTGGAACTCACCTTCGGCTACAACGGCCTCGGCCGGATCAACGGCAACGAGACCGGCAGCGTCGGCGGCGGAGGCCGTGGCGGTGGCGGTCAGGGCGGCGGCTGGGGCGAGACGGGCATCGGGCGGATGTTCAACGACGCCGTCGGCGGTCAGATCTCCTGGCTGCTGCCCGCCGCGCTGATCCTGCTCGTCGCCGGGCTCGTCATCACCTGGCGTGCGCCGAGGACGGACACCGCGCGGTCCGCGTTCCTGGTCTGGGGCGGCTCGCTGCTGATGACCCTGGGCGTGTTCAGCTTCATGGCCGGCATCTTCCACGAGTACTACACGGTGGCCCTGGCCCCGTACATCGCGGCGCTCGTCGGCATGGGCGCGAGTGTCCTGTGGGAGGAGCGCACCAGGTTCCTCGCCTCGGCGGCACTGGCCGTGACGGTCGCGGGGACGGCGGTGTGGGGGTACGTCCTGCTCGGCCGGACGCCCGACTGGATGCCGTGGCTGCGCTGGGCGGTCCTGGTCGCGGGCACGGTCGCCGCGCTCGGGCTGCTGCTCGCCGGCCGCCTCGACCGGCGGATCGGGCTCGGCCTCGTGGGGCTCGGTCTGGCGGCGAGTCTCGCGGGCCCGGTCGCGTACACCCTCTCCACGCTGGGCACCGGCCACCAGGGGTCGATCGTGACGGCGGGCCCGTCGGGCGGCGCGATGGGCGGCCCCGGCGGTGGCCGCGGCGGGCCGCGTGCGATGTACGGGATGTTCGACGGAGGCGGGGCCGGACGCGGAGGCCAGGCGGGCGGCGGCCAGATGGGCGGCGGCCCGGGTGGTCAGATGCCCGGCGGTCAGGGCGGGCCCGGCGGTCAGATGCCCGGCGGTCAGGCCCCGGGTGGCCAGGGCGGTCAGATGCCCGGTGGTACGCCTCCCCAGGGCAACGGTCAGGGCAACGGCCAGGGCAATGCCCAGGGCAACGGCGGCGCGGGCATGGAGCGCGGTGGCCCCGGTGGCGGTGGCGGAATCGGCGGTCTGCTCAACGGCGCGACCGTCGGCTCCAAGGCCAAGGCCACCCTCCTCGACGGCGCCGACGACTACACCTGGGTCGCGGCGGCCATCGGCGCCCAGAACGCGGCCAGCTACCAGCTCGCCACCGGCAAGCCGGTGATGGCGATCGGCGGCTTCAACGGCAGCGACCCGTCGCCGACCCTCGCCCAGTTCAAGCAGTACGTGGCCCAGGGGAAGATCCACTACTTCGTCGGCAGCGGCACCGGCACCGGCGGCGGGGGCGGCGGCGGAATGGGTGGCAACTCGGAGATCTCCACGTGGGTCACGGCCACCTTCGAGCAGGTCACCGTCGACGGCTCCACGTTCTACGACCTGACGCAGAAGAAATAACCGCTATACGGCGTAAGAGAGACTCTTGTACGGTGTACGAGACCTAGTCCCGTACACCGTACAAGGAGTGCTGTTCCATGACGGCGACGACCGCCGCGAACGAACCCACCGCCGGGGCAGCCACCCCCGGCGGACATCCGCAGCGCTGGCTGATCCTCGGCGTCATCTGCCTCGCCCAGCTCACCGTGCTGCTCGACAACACCGTCCTGAGCGTCGCGATCCCCTCGCTGACCTCCGAACTCCACGCGACGACCACCGACATCCAGTGGATGATCAACGCGTACTCGCTCGTCCAGTCCGGCCTCCTGCTCACCGCCGGCAACGCCGCCGACCGCTACGGCCGCAAGAAGCTGCTCGCCGTCGGTCTCGCGCTCTTCGGCCTCGGCTCGCTCGCCGCCGGACTCGCCGACTCCACCGCGCAGCTGATCGCCGCCCGGGCCGGCATGGGCGTCGGCGGCGCGCTGCTGATGACCACCACACTCGCCGTCGTCATGCAGATCTTCGACGACTCCGAGCGGGTCAAGGCCATCGCGCTCTGGTCCACCGTCAGCTCGCTCGGCTTCGCCGCCGGCCCGCTGATCGGTGGCGTGATCCTGAACCACTTCTGGTGGGGAATGATCTTCCTCATCAACATCCCGGTCGCGCTGATCGGCCTCGTCGCCGTCCTCAAGCTCGTACCGGAGTCGAAGAACCCGCAGGGCGAGCGCCCCGACCTGCTCGGCGCGCTGCTCTCCACCATCGGTATGACCGCCGTCGTGTACGCGATCATCACCGGTCCCGAGCACGGCTGGACCTCCGCCGAGGTGCTGGTCCCGGCCGCCATCGGTGTCGTCGTCCTCGGCGCCTTCGCGCTCTGGGAGCTCCGCACCCCGTACCCGATGCTCGACATGCACTTCTTCCGGAACCAGAAGTTCATCGGCGCCATCGGCGGCTCGCTGCTCGTCGTCTTCGGCATGGGCGGCTCGCTCTTCCTGCTCACCCAGCACCTCCAGTTCGTGCTCGGCTACGAGCCGCTGGAGGCCGGTCTCCGCATGGCGCCTCTCGCGCTGACGATCGTGGGCCTCAACCTGACCGGTATGGGCCCCAAGCTGGTGATGAGGATCGGCACCCCTTCGGCCGTCGTCCTCGGCATGACCCTGGTCGCGGGCGGCCTCACCTCGATCGCCGTGCTCGGCGGCGGTACGGACGGCAGCTACTGGGGGATGCTCCTCGGCCTGGTCCTGATGGGCGGCGGCATCGCCGTCTCCTCCCCTGCCATGGCCAACGCCATCATGAGCGCGATCCCGCCGGAGAAGGCGGGCGTGGGCGCCGGCATCAACGGCACCCTCGCCGAGTTCGGCAACGGTCTCGGCGTCGCCGTCCTCGGCGCCGTGCTCAACGCCCGCTTCGCCGCACTCGTCGCCGTCACCGCGGCCTCGCTGCCCGCGGCCCTCGCGGCGGCCGGAAGCGACGCCGAACGGGCGGAGATCTCCGACGCGTTCGCCACCGGCCTCCAGACCAGCCAGCTGGTCGGCGCCATCGCCGTCTTCGCGGGCGGCCTGCTCGCGGCGGCGCTGCTGCGCCGGGCGGAACGGTCCGAGAAGAGGGAAGCGGCTGCATAGCATGGTGACGGACCACTGACGGAGTGAGCTCACGGAGGAACGCGATGGTCAAGGCCGCAGACCGGGCCAAGAACCCGGCGCGTTCCTCCGTATGGCTCGAACGCCGCACCCAGCGCAGCGGAGGCGGTCCGGCCGGCCTCGACCGCGACCGGATCGTGGCGACCTCGATCCGGATGCTCGACGAGGACGGCCTGGCCGGCCTCTCGATGCGCAAGCTGGCGACCGAGCTCGGCGTCACGGCGATGTCGCTCTACTGGTACGTGGACACCAAGGACGACATCATCGAGTACGCCCTCGACGCCGTGTACGGGGGCATCGACCTGGAGGCCGTCACCGCGGCCGAGGACTGGCGCGACAGGCTCCGGGCTCTCGCGCTCGGCTACCGCCGGATGCTGGTCCGCCACCCCTGGGTCTCGGCCTGCGTGGGCATGTATCTGAACGTCGGACCGCGGGCGCTCGTCGTCGGGACCGCGATCCAGGACGCCGTCCGGGCCACCGGACTCCCCGTCCACGGCCAGCCGGGCACCCTCGCGGCGGTGTTCCAGTTCGTGTACGGATACGGCACGATCGAGGCCCTGTTCGCCCGGCGCTCGGCCGAGGCGGGCATGACGCAGGACGAGTTCTACACGGAATCCGTCGCCGCCTTCCGCGACGAGCCGCAGTTCGCCGAGCCGATGGCGAAGATGGCGGAGCTCTTCGACGAGCGCGCCTCGCACGGCAGCGTCAGCGACATGTGGGAGCGGGACTTCGCCTACGCCCTCGACATCCTGGTCGCGGGCATCGAGGTCATGGTCGCGCGCGAGGGCGAACGCTCCTGAGGCGGTGGGGACGGGTTCTCGGGAGGGCGAATCGGGTCCTCGGGGGAGGGCGAGACGGGCCCTCGGGGGAGGGCACTCAGCTCTGCCGTACTGCCCTCGGCCCCTCCGGGTGCAGCCCTCTCACTCCTCCCGTACCGGCTTCAGCCCTCCCTTCCCCGTGCAGCCCCTCAGCCCTCCCGTACCGCCTGGACGTCCAGCGTCACCCGCAGCGTCGCGCCGATCGCCGCGATGCCCGCCGAGACCACCTGGTTGTAGTTCATCGCGAAGTCCTCGCGCCGCAGCTCCGCCTCCGCGCGGAACGCCGCCCGCACCCCGCCCCACGGATCCGCGCTCGTCCCCAGATAGGTGAGACCCAGCGGCACTTCCCGCGTGACGCCCCGCAGCGTCAGCTCGCCGTCCACGGTCCAGCGGTCCGGGCCCGCCTCGCGCAGCGCCGAGCTGCGGTACGTGATCTCCGGGAAACGGTCCACGTCCAGGAAGTCCTCGGACCGCAGGTGCTTGTCCCGCAGGTCGTTGCCCGTGTCGACGGAGTCGGCCGCGATGACCGCCCCCACCCGCGAGGCCAGGACCTCCGGCGCGATCTCGATCCGGCCGGTGAACTCGGTGAACCGGCCGTGCACGCTGGAGATCCCCAGGTGCTGGGCCACCGCCCCCACCGAGGAGTGCGCCGCGTCCAGGGTCCACGCACCGGGCGGCGGGAGCTCCGTACCGCCCGTGCGGGCCAGGACGACCGTCCCGACCTCCGCCCGCCCGGTCCCGCCCACCAGCGACGTACGCGCGTCCGGTGCGTAGCCGAGCGCGGTCACCACCACCGTGTACGGCCCCGGGGCCAGCGAGCCCTCGGCCTGCACGACTCCGTCCCCGTCCGCCGCCGCCCGCAGGACCTGTCCGCCCGAACCGTCCGTCACGGTCACCACCGCGTGCTGGACCGGCCACCCGTCGCGGGTCCGTACCTGTGCGTGCAGTCCCATCCGTACCCTCAACCCTCACTTGGAAGAACAACAGGGCGGCAGGCCGTCCCCTGCCTGCCGCCCCGGACCCGGTCGCGTCTCCGCTCGAAGCGCGGCCGGGAGTCGGTCACTCGCCCGGGTGGGCGAGTTCGATGTCGTGGCCGTCGACCCCTGCGCCGGTCACGGTCAGCCGCCCCGCCGCCGGCGGGTAGCCGGTCGCGATGAGCGTGTACTCACCGGCGTCCAGGTCCGCGAAGGCGTACGCGCCGTCCGTGTCCGTCGTCGCCGAGGCCTTCACGTTCCCGGCGGCGTCGACCAGGGTCACCCGTGCGTCGGCCAGCGGCCGGTGGTCGAGGCCCGCGCGGACCGTCCCTTGGACGACCGCTCCGGCCGCCAGGGCCACGTCGAGCCCCGTCACGCCCTGGCCACCGATCTCGACGGGCAGCGCCTGCGGGCGGTAACCGGCGGCGGTGACCGCGACCGTGACCGCGCCCGGCACCAGCTCGCCGAAGACGAAGCCGCCGTCCGCGCCGGACTTGCCGGTCGCCAGCACCTCGCCCCGTACGTCCGTGATCACGACCATCGCCCCGTCCACCGGCGCGCCGCTCTCGGCCGCGGTCACCGAGCCGGTGAGGCCGCTGGTGCCGGTCAGGAGCACGTCGTGGGCGAGCGGACCGTCGTTCACGACGACCGTGGAGGCCTGCGGCTGGAAGCCGTCGGCGGAGGCGATCAGGACGTACGAACCGGCGGCCGGGGCGTCGAAGGCGTACCGGCCCTCGCTCCCGACGACCGAGCGGCCGAGCTGCTGCCCGCCGAGCGAGATCAGCGTGAGCGTCGCGCCGGGGAGATCGGTGCCTTCGGCGGTACGGACGGTGCCGCTGATGGTCAGGCCGGTGGTCTCAGGGGCGGTGGTCACCGTGGCGGCGGGCACAGGGGCGGTGGTCACCGTTGCGGTGGTCGCGGCGGCCGCCACGGCGGCCGTCGGCTCCTCCGGGGTTGCCGGTGCCGCGTCCGCCTTGGGGGCCGAACTGCTCTTCAGCGCGACCTCCTTGATGAACAGCGTCACCAGGAAGGCGAGCAGCGCGAACGGCGCCGAGTAGAGGAAGACATCGGCGACACCGTGTCCGTACGCGTCCTCCATGACGGTACGGATCGGAGCCGGCAGCTTGTCCATGTCCGGGATGCCACCGCCCGAACCGCCGTTGCCCATTCCCGCGGCCTTCGGGCCGAGAGCGGTCATGCCGTCCTGGACGTAGTGCGTGACCCGGTTGGCCAGCACCGCGCCTAGCGCCGAGACGCCGATCGCGCCGCCGAGGGAGCGGAAGAAGGTGACGACGGAGGAGGCGGAGCCGAGGTCGGCCGGGGCCACCTGGTTCTGCGTGCAGAGCACCAGGTTCTGCATCATCATGCCGAGGCCCAGACCCATGACGCCCATGAAGAGCGCGATGTGCCAGTACTCCGTGTCGTAGCGGATCGTGCCGAGCAGGCCGAGTCCGCCGGCCGTCAGAGCGCCACCGCTGACCAGCCAGGCCTTCCACTTGCCGGTCTTGGTGATGACCATGCCGGAGACGGTCGAGGAGACGAACAGACCGGCGATCATCGGGATCGTGAGGACGCCGGACATCGTCGGCGACTCGTTGCGCGCCAGCTGGAAGTACTGGCTGAAGAAGACCGTCCCGGCGAACATCGCGACGCCGACGAAGAGCGAGGCGAGGGAGGCGAGGGTGATCGTGCGGTTGCGGAAGAGGCGCAGCGGGATGATCGGCTCGGCGGCCTTCGACTCGACGAAGACGAACAGCGCGCCGAGGAAGACGGAGCCGCCGACCATGGCGGCCGTCTGCCAGGACATCCAGTCGTACTTGTCGCCCGCGAAGGTCACCCAGATCAGGAGGAGGGAGACCGCGGCGCTGATGACGAAGGCACCGGTCCAGTCGACCTTGACCTTGCGCTTCACGACGGGGAGCTTCAGCGTCTTCTGGAGGACCAGGAGCGCGATCAGCGCGAAGGGCACGCCGACGTAGAAGCACCAGCGCCAGCCGAGCCAGTCGGTGTCGGTGATGACGCCGCCGAGCAGCGGGCCGCCGACGGTGGCGACGGCGAAGGTGGCGCCGAGGTAGCCGCTGTACCGGCCGCGCTCACGCGGGGCGATCATCGCGGCCAGGATGATCTGGGAGAGGGCGGTCAGACCGCCGACACCGATGCCCTGGACGACACGGCAGGCGATGAGCATCCCGGTGTTCTGGGAGAGACCGGCGACGACCGAACCGGCGACGTAGATGACCAGCGCGACCTGGACGAGCAGCTTCTTGGAGAAGAGATCCGCGAGCTTGCCCCAGAGCGGGGTGGTCGCGGTCATCGACAGCAGCGCGGCCGTGACGACCCAGGTGTAGGCGGACTGGCCGCCGCCGAGGTCGGTGATGATCTGGGGGAGGGCGTTGGAGACGATCGTCGACGACAGGATGGCGACGAACATGCCGAGCAGCAGCCCGGAGAGCGCCTCCATGATCTGCCGGTGCGTCATGGGCGCCGCGCCGGAGGTGTGGCCGCCCGCCTGCGTTGGCGGGGCGGGTGTTGTCGTGGCCATGAACTTCCTTTGCTGTTACGCGGGTGCTGTCAGGCGGGTGCTGGCTGGTGGGGGCTGGTGCGGTTGCGGGGCTGGTGCTGTTGTGTCGGTGCTGCTGTGTTGGTGCCTTGGGCGGGGTTTCGGGCGGGTGACTCGGGCGGGCGTTCAGGCGTGGTGGGCCCGGCAGTCCCCGAAGGAGTCGCGGAGGCGGGCGAGCAGGTGGGTGAGCAGTTCGACGTCTTCGTCGGACCAGTCCGCGAGGTTGCGGGTGAGCATGGCCGTCAGCCGGCGGTCGAGCTCGTCGAGCTTCTCCCTGCCCTCGGCGGTGAGGTGCAGGATGCGGGAGCGCTTGTCGGCGGGATCGGGCAGCCGCTCGACCCAGCCGCGGTCGACGGCGTGGGAGACGTGACGGCTGCTGACCGACATGTCGACGGCCATACGCTCCGAGATGCGGCTCATGCGCATGTCCCCGTCGTGCTTGAGCAGGGCGAGGACGATGGCCGAGCCGCTGGGGCAGTCGGCGGGCAGAGAGCGGGCCATACCGCGCTTCACCGCGCCGATGGCGCTCACCTGCCGGGCGAGGTTCTCGTACCGGTTCGGCTTGTCGAGCTTGTCCACTGCGACCCCATGCATGTTGTTGCTTAGGGCAACCATAGAGATGGATGGTTGCTCCAGGCAAACTAAATCGGTCAAACGGCGCTAAAGAATCGGCAAAGGGGGAGCGGGGGAGGAGGAGGGTGAGCGCGGGGCGGGAGGAAGGAGGGGGAGGGTGAGCGCGGGGCGGGAGGAAGGAGGGGGAGGGGGAGGGTGAGCGCGGGGCGGGAGGAAGGAGGGGGAGGGGGCGAGGGTGGGCCGCGGGTGCGGGTCGTAGGCGGGGTCGCGGGTGGGCCGCGGGTGCGGGTCGTAGGCGGGGTCGCGGGTGGGCCGCGGGTGCGGGTCGGAAGTGGGGCCGGGGGTGGGTTGCCGTGCGGGGGATCGGTGCCGGAGCAGTGTCCGGGTGGTGCCCGACCGGTGCCGGACCGGTGCCCGGACCAGGCGGGGGCTTGGGCGCGGCAGCCGGGGTTCGCTAGGGTCCTGGCTCATGGCACACAACCCCCAAGCTCCGTACGGTCAGGGCCCCGGCCCCGAGGGCAACTACGACCCGGCCGGCAGCACGCAGATGTTCCGCGCCTTCGTCGACGACGGCGCCCCGCAGGGTGGCGGCCGCCAGGCGGCGCCCCAGTCCTCCGGCCCCCGAGTGGGCCTCATCGTCGGTGTGATCGCGGCGATCGTGGTCGTGGCGGCGGTGGCCTGGCTGGCGCTGGGCTGAGTCCGGAGCCTGGCGCTTTGAGGGCTTCGGGTTTCTGAGGGGCTTGGTCCGAACGCCCCGTGGGCTTCTGGTTCGGCCGCCCTCGTTCCGAGTGTGGCGACCGGAGGCGGTGCGTCAAGGGCGCTCCCTGCGGTCGCGTCGCTGCGCGATGGGCTTCGCCCACCCTT
>NZ_JBHJTL010000094.1:0-29709 GCF_042264065.1 Streptomyces sp. NPDC056222
TGCCCCCGCCGCCGCCCGACCAGTGCCTCACCCGATCTCGACGAGGAGGTCGCCGCCTTCCACCTGCTGGATCCTGGTGATGGCCAGGCGGGACACCCGTCCGCTCCTCGGGGCGGTGATCGAGGCCTCCATCTTCATCGCCTCGATGGTGGCCACCGTCGCACCGGCCTCGACCTCGTCGCCCTCGGCGACGGCCAGCGTGACCACGCCGGCGAACGGCGCGGCGACAT
The DNA here is from genome assembly GCF_042264065.1 of Streptomyces sp. NPDC056222. NCBI lineage: Bacteria > Bacillati > Actinomycetota > Actinomycetes > Kitasatosporales > Streptomycetaceae > Streptomyces > Streptomyces sp. NPDC056222. The sequence goes on from NZ_JBHJTL010000094.1 coordinate 231, forward strand.
GGCCCGGGTTGGACCTGTCGGCCTTCTCGGTCACCGGGAGGTCGGCGGCCACCGCGTTGTCGCGTACCTGGATCGGCCGCAGTTGGCCGTTCAGGGTGGACAGGACGGTACGCATGCCGCGTTCGTCGGCCTCGCCGATGGCCTCCAGCTCGATGAGCAGCCGCACACCGGGCCCGAAGTCGACGGTGTACTCCTTCCCGGGGCGCAGCCCGTAGAAGAAGTCCTTGCTGTCCAGCACGCTCGTGTCGCCGTACGCCTGGCGGTGTGCCTCGTACGCCTTCGTCGGGCCGGGGAAGAGGAGGCGGTTCAGCGTCGCGCGCCGGTCCTTGGCGAGGCCGGTGCGGTCCTCAGCGGTCAGCTCGCGCATCGGCTTGGGGCCGGCGCGGCCCTCCAGCGCCTTGGTGCGGAACGGCTCCGGCCAGCCGCCGGGCGGCGTGCCCAGCTCGCCGTGCAGGAAGCCGATGACCGAGTCGGGGATGTCGAAGCGGTTCGGCGCCGCCTCGAAATCCTCGGGGGCCACCCCGGCGCCCACGAGATGCAGCGCGAGGTCACCCACCACCTTCGACGACGGCGTGACCTTCACCAGCCGGCCCAGCATCCGGTCCGCGGCGGCGTACGTCGACTCGACGTCCTCGAACCGGTCGCCCAGGCCCAGCGCGACGGCCTGCGTACGCAGGTTGGAGAGCTGCCCGCCGGGAATCTCGTGGTGGTACACGCGCCCGGTCGGCGAGTCCAGACCCGCCTCGAAGGGGGCGTAGACCTTGCGGACGCTCTCCCAGTACGGCTCCAGGTCACCGACCGCCTGCAGGTCGAGGCCGGTGGGCCGGTCGGAGTGGTCGGTCGCGGCGACGATCGCCGAGAGCGAGGGCTGAGAGGTGGTACCGGCCATGGAGGCCACCGCTCCGTCCACCGCGTCCGCCCCGGCCTGGATCGCCGCGAGATACGTGGCGAGCTGTCCGCCCGCGGTGTCATGGGTGTGCAGGTGCACCGGCAGGTCGAACTCCGCGCGCAGGGCGGAGACCAGCTTGGACGCGGCGGGGGCGCGCAGCAGGCCCGCCATGTCCTTGATCGCCAGTACATGCGCCCCCGCGGCGACGATCTTCTCGGCCAGCCGCAGGTAGTAGTCCAGTGTGTACAGCTTCTCCGCCGGGTCGGAGAGGTCGGACGTGTAACACAGCGCGACCTCGGCCACCGCCGTTCCGGTCTCCCGTACGGCCTCGATGGCGGGGCGCATCTGGTCGACGTCGTTGAGCGCGTCGAAGATCCGGAAGATGTCGATGCCGGTGGCGGCGGCCTCCTGGACGAAGGCGTCGGTCACCTCGGTCGGGTAAGGGGTGTACCCCACGGTGTTGCGACCCCGCAGCAGCATCTGCAGGCAGATGTTCGGCACGGCCTCGCGCAGGGCGGCGAGGCGCTCCCACGGGTCCTCCGCGAGGAAGCGCAGCGCGACGTCGTAGGTGGCGCCGCCCCAGCACTCCAGGGACAGCAGCTGCGGCAGGTTGTGCGCCACGGCGGGGGCGACGGCCAGCAGATCCTTGGTCCGTACCCGGGTGGCGAGAAGCGACTGGTGGGCGTCGCGGAACGTGGTGTCCGTGACACCGATGGTCGGCGACTCGCGCAGGCTCCGCGCGAAGCCCTCGGGGCCGAGGGCGAGGAGCCGCTGCCGGGAGCCGGCGGCCGGCTCGCCGAAGGGCAGCGCCGGCAGCTTGGTGGCCGGGGCGATCAGCTCGGGCCGAGGGCCGTGCGGCTTGTTCACGGTGACGTCGGCGAGGTACGTGAGCAGCTTCGTGCCGCGGTCGGCGGAGTGGCGCGAGGTGAGCAGGTGCGGCCGCTGCTCGATGAAGGCCGTCGTGACGTGTCCCGCCTGGAAGTCCGGGTCGTCGAGCACGGCCTGCAGGAAGGGGATGTTCGTGGACACGCCGCGGATACGGAACTCGGCGACCGCGCGCCGGGCCCGGTCGACGGCCGTGCTGAAGTCCCGGCCCCGACAGGTCAGCTTGACCAGCATCGAGTCGAAGTGGGCGCTGACCTCCGTACCGGCGTGGGTGGTGCCGCCGTCGAGCCGGATGCCGGAGCCTCCCGGAGAGCGGTACGCGCTGATCATGCCGGTGTCCGGACGGAAGCCGTTGGCCGGGTCCTCGGTGGTGATCCGGCACTGGAGGGCGGCACCGCGCAGGACGACGGACTCCTGCGCCAGGCCGAGATCGGCAAGGCTCTCGCCCGAGGCGATGCGCAGCTGCGACTGCACCAGATCGATGTCGGTGACCTCCTCGGTCACCGTGTGTTCGACCTGGATGCGCGGATTCATCTCGATGAAGACGTGGTTGCCGTCGCGGTCGAGAAGGAACTCCACGGTGCCCGCGTTGCGGTAGCCGATCCGGCGGGCGAACTTCACGGCGTCGTCGCAGATGCGCTGCCGCACATCCGGGTCGAGGTTCGGGGCGGGCGCGAGTTCGATCACCTTCTGGTGGCGCCGCTGCAACGAGCAGTCGCGCTCGAACAGGTGGATGACGTTGCCCTCGCCGTCGGCGAGGATCTGCACCTCGATGTGGCGCGGGTCGACGACGGCCTTCTCCAGGAAGACGGTCGCGTCGCCGAAGGCGGACTCGGCCTCGCGGGCCGCCGCCTCGATGGATTCTCGCAGCGTCGCCGGATCCTCGACCCGCCGCATGCCGCGACCGCCGCCGCCGGCGACGGCCTTGACGAACACCGGGAAGCCGATGCCCTCGGCGGCAGCCACCAGCTCGTCCACGTTGGTGGAGGGTGCCGAGGAACCGAGCACGGGTACGCCGGCCTCCCGGGCGGCGGCCACGGCACGCGCCTTGTTCCCGGTCAGCTCCAGGGTCTGCGCGCTCGGACCCACGAAGGTGATGCCCGCCTCCTCGCAGGCACGCGCGAGGTCCGGGTTCTCGGACAGGAATCCGTAACCCGGGTAGACGGCGTCGGCACCGGCCAGGCGGGCCGCCCGGATGATCTCCTCCACGGAGAGGTAGGCCCGCACCGGATGTCCGGCCTCACCGATCTCGTACGCCTCGTCGGCCTTCAGCCGGTGCAGAGAATTGCGGTCCTCGTGCGGGAAGACGGCCACCGTGCGCGCACCCAGCTCGTAGCCTGCGCGGAACGCGCGAATCGCGATCTCCCCGCGATTGGCCACCAGTACCTTGCGGAACATCATGATCCCTTCACCCTGCCGGTGATGAGCAACGGATCGCCGACACCTCCCCGCGTACCCAGTGCCTGGGAGAGGCACTCGCCCGCGTCGCGCCCGGCTCGTTTCGGCAACGCTAAGGGCTGCGCCGTGGCCTACTGAAGATCCCACGACAGTGACATGGATCATCGCGATGACGCTGTCCGTGATGGGCGCGGAGGGGGTATCCGAGGCGGGCGTCGTTGCCCCTGGCGGCCTCGGCCGCGCCGTTCCACGCCGTCAGTCGGCGACAGTCGGCGGCAGGCGTTCCTCGGCGACGGCAGAATCCTTTTCGCATCATGCAGCCCATTCGGGTGATATTTGACTGTCCACATATATTTCAGTGCCTATGATCCACCGTTGTGACAGAGAGTCAGTACGCCCGGGTCGCCCAGGACTCGGCTGATGTGGTCATCCTCGGGGCCGGCCCGGCCGGCTTGGTGTTGGGGAACCTCTTACTTCGCAGCGGCATCGACTGTGTCGTGCTGGAACGTTCCGGTCGTGACCACGTCCAGAACCGGGCACGGGCGGGCTTCCTCGCCGCGAACACCGTGCGGATCCTGGAACGCAACGGACTCGACGGGGGACTGCGCCGGCGCGGGCACGAGCACAGCGTCTGCGAGTTCCGTACCGAGGACGGCCGCTTCCGCCTGGACTACCGACGGCTCGGTCGGGGTGAGCCGCACACGGTCTATCCGCAGCACGAGCTGGTCGCCGATCTGCTGGCGCAGTTCATCGATGCCGGGGGGCGGATCCACTTCGACACCGAGGCGGTCGGCGTGTCCGACGCGGACGGCCCCACGCCCACGGTGACCGTACGGGACGGGGACGGGCGCCCCGGACGCTGGCGGGCACGGTACGTCGCCGCCTGCGACGGCCGCCACGGGGCGGGGCGGCGCTCGCTTCCGCCCGGCGTGGTCCATCGCCACCACCGCGACCACGGCGTGACCTGGCTGGGGTTGCTCGCCGAGGCGCCGCCGAGCCTGGACGCCGTGGGCTACGCGACCCACCCACGCGGATTCGCCGGGCACATGGCCCGATCCGCCGAGATCACCCGCTACTACCTGCAGTGCGAACGCGGGACCCGGGCCGACACGTGGGGCGAGGACCGAATCTGGGACGAACTCGACCTGCGCATGCGCGCGACCGAGTACGGACCTCTGCTGCGCGGCCGGGTCGTCCAGCGCACCGTCGTCGACCTGGAGTCCGACGTGCTCGAGCCGCTGCGCCACGGCTCGCTGTTCCTGGTGGGCGACGCAGCCGCCCTGATCAGCCCGTCCGCCGCGAAGGGCGCGAACCTCGCGGTGCTGGAGGCAGAGATCCTGGCCCAGGCCCTGACCGATGACCTCGCTCACGGCGACCCCGGGCCACTCGCCTCCTACTCGGAGCGGTGCCTGGCCCACATCTGGCGCGCCCAGGAGTTCTCGCACTGGATGATCCGCCTCCTGCACGACGCCCCGGGTGCCGAGGACGCCTCCCTCTTCCAGGATCGTCTGCGCCACTCCCGGATCGCCTCGCTGCGCACCTCGCGCACCCAACAGGACTGGTTCGCCGAGAACTACGTCGGCATCTGACCGACCCTCTTCTCTCCCCTTCTCTTCTCTTCCTTCTCTCCTCATCGTCCCGTTCCGGGCCAGGCCGCGGGCTGCCCGTGCCTGTGCCCATGCCCGCGCACGGCATGCTCCGGCGGCCCGGCCCGGGCTTCCTCCTTCACACACGGACAGGGAATGCACTCCGACCAGCCCTTCACCATGCCCGCGAGCACGACGACGGCGGCCACGACGCCCACGACTGCAACGCCAATGACCGCAACGCCCACGAGCACAACGCCCACGAGCACAACGCCCACGACCACAATGGCGGCGAACGCCGGAGGCGACGTGGAGCGGCTGAGCACGACGGCCGGATTCGTCCGGGAGCAGGACACGTCCGTCCTGCTCTCACGCGTGCTGCCCGGCCTCGACGGTCCCGAGCTGCGGGCACTGACGGACCGGTGCCGCTTCGCACACGCCGCCGTGCTCGTGTTCCCGCCCGACGAGCAGGCGCTGAGGGCGGACCTGGCGGCGTGCGGATTGTCCGCCGACGCGCAGGCGCAGCCGAGTGTCGTCGTACGCGAACGCCTCGCCGCACGCCACCGCCGCCGTCCCGAGGATCTTGACGTAAGGATTCTCCGTCCCGTGGTCCGCGGCCCCGCCGAGGAACCCCGGGCGGTCGAAGTGTTCGCGCTCACGGTGCCACCGGGTTCCGGACTGTCCGCGATCGCCGCCGAGGAACGCCGACTGGACCACGAGGCCCACCTCGCCTTCGACGTCGCGCAGCCCGACCCACTGGTGCTGCGGGGGCTGTTGGCGAGCTTGGCGCGGCACGGCGCGGTCGCCGACGGAGGCGGCTACAACCCGCACGAGGACGGCACCGTGTTCTACTTCACCGCCCCTGCCGACACGAAGACGGCGTACCGGCGCGTCGAGCTGTACGCGGGCGGAGACCACCGTGACGTACTGGCCGAGCACCTCGGCCGACTCCTCGCCCCGGCGGGGCACGCGCGAGGACAGGCAGGCGAACCGCAGTCGGCGGAATCGCTCCTGTGGCTGCTGACGGGCGCCTGGAGCACCCAGGCCCTGGCGGCCTGCGCGCGACTTCGGCTACCGGAGGCCATGAACCGCCACACCGGGGTCGACAGTTCGGAGCTGGCCCGGACCGTCGGCGCCCACCCAGAGAGCCTGGCGACCCTGCTGCGGTACCTCGCCATGCTGGGCGTGGTCTCGGAAGGCCCCGACGGCTTCCGCCTCACCGGCGTCGGCGCACTCCTGGACGCGGAGGTCCCGGGCTCGATGCGGTCCCTGGCGCTGATGTACGGCGGCCCCTTCTACCAGTCCTTCGCGCACCTGACCCACACCGTACGCAGCGGACAACCCGGCTTCGAGCACCTCTACGGCGAGAACCACTTCGACCACTTCGCCCGCGACCCCGATCTCGCCACCCTGTTCGACCAGTCCATGGCGTCGAGCGCCGCCATGTTCGATCCTCTCCCCTCGCACCCGGTCCTCACCGCCGCGGCCGCCGCCCCCGGCCGCCCTCGCACCGTGGTCGACATCGCCGGAGGCACCGGAGAACTCCTCGGCCGCATCCTGACCGCCCACCCCACCCTGCGCGGCGTCCTCCTCGAACGCCCGCAGGTCCTCGCGGCGGCGCGCACGTACCTGGACGCCACCGAAGTCGGCGGCCGGTGCGGATACCGGGCGGGCGACTTCGCGGACGTACCCCCGGGCGGCGACGTCTACATCCTCTCCCGCGTCCTGCACGACTGGGACGACGACCGGTGCCGGAGCATCCTGCGTCACTGCGTCGATGCCATGCCCCGGCACGCGGACCTTCTCATCGTCGAACGCCTCCTGCCGGCCGACGCCGTCCCCTCGCTCGCCACCGCGTGGGACCTCCACATGATGTGCAACACCGGAGGCCGCGAGCGTACGTCCGACCACTACGCCCGACTGCTCGAGGACCACGGCCTCGAACTCGTCGGCCACACCCCGCTCGCGCTGGGCGCCCACGCCCTCCACGCCCGCAGAGCGGACGTGTCGGCCCACCTGGAGCGGGCCCGAACCCCCTCCAGGAGCCGGACCTGACTGGACGAGGCCTCTGACCTCCCTGACCCCCCTGAGCTTTCAGCGACGTCAGGGACTCCCGCCACGCCCGGTGCGCGCCAGGACTTCGGGTGACCCCGATCCACTTGCCACGGCGCGCACGGGCACCTCTGCCGACCCGGGCCGGCAGGTGGCGGGCTGGTCATGCCCGGGGTAGGCGTGGCGCCGTTTCCAGGCGCCTGGTCCCGCGCCGGGGTGGTCCGACGCTTCGGGATCGGGATGAGCCGGGGGTCAGGTGTTCAGTCGGCTGTTGGGGCCGTCCCAGCCGTCGGCGGTCTCGTCGTTGAACCAGTAGTCACCGGCCGCCAGATAGCGGAAGGCGTGGCTGGTCTTTCGGGGGAGCGCGACTGTTACGGCCCGCATCCGGTCCTCCCGGGGGTGGAGGGGGTGGGCGTGGGGATCCCAGCCGTTGAAGTCCCCCACGACGCTGACAGGCCCCGGCGGGTTGTCGGCGGGAAGCACGAAGGTGATTTCGGTCCGGTTCTTGCGTTGCTTGCGTTCGAGCACGGGGAGCTCTCCTGTCAGTGACGGGGGCGTGGAAGCGTGTCCCCATCCTGCACTCGCCGCGCGTACCACCACCTCGACACGGCCGATCGGTCACACGGCCAGACCCACCAAGCGGATGCGTTGCGCCGGGTGGGGGGAGCGGCGCGGCGTTCACCGTCGACACGTCCCGGTTCTTCGCCACGCGACGGCCTCGGAAACTCCCGTGCTCTCGTACTCTCTCGTACTCGTTCCGGAGACATCCCTCGGAAGGGACCATCTAGGATGTCGGCCGCGCGTCGATGTCACCTGCGGTTGACGTCACGCGCGGTCGTGTCTCATGTGCGGTCTTGCGTCCGTGAGTCGTCCGACCGGATGTGTCGGGGCAGCTGTTCCAACGGGGGAGAACTTCGGTGTTCGGAATCATCAGGCCATGCCGCCATCGCCTGGGCGAGGGCTTGCGTACCGAGTGGATGGCGCATCTGTGCGGGCTGTGCCTGGCGTTGCGCAGCGAGTACGGGCAGTTCGCGAGGGTGGCCACCAACTACGACGGCCTGATCGTCTCGGTGCTGACCGAAGCGCAGTCGGAGCGAACCGGGGACTGGCGGCGCGGCGCCGGTCCGTGCCCGCTGCGCGGGATGCAGTCGGCGGACGTGGCACAGGGTGAGGGTGCGCGGCTGGCGGCGACGGTGTCGCTGGTTCTGGCCGCGTCGAAGATACGTGACCATATATCAGACGGGGACGGCCTGTTGGGGCGCCGCCCGGTGGCGCTTGCGGCACGCCGGATCGCCCACGGCTGGGACCGTGCGGGCGCAGCAGGCGGCGAACGGCTCGGCTTCGACACCGCGGTACTCCTCGGGGCGGTCGAGCGCCAGCCGGAGGTCGAGCGGACGACCGGCCCCGGTGGCTCGCTGCTGACGGTCACGGAGCCCACGGAGACGGCGACCGCAGCCGCGTTCGCGCACACCGCGGTGCTCACGGGCCGCCCGGGCAACGCCGAACCGCTGGCGGAGGCCGGCCGCCTGTTCGGTCGGCTGGCGCATCTGCTGGACGCGGTGGAGGACCTGGACTCGGACAAGGCGTCCGGGGCGTGGAATCCGATCGCTGTGACCGGCGCGGACCTCGCCGAGGTGCGCCGGCTCTGCGACGACGCGGTCCATGGCATCCGACTCGCCCTGTCCGAGGCCGTGTTCGTCGACGGACGGCTGGTACAGGCGCTTCTGGGCGGCGAGTTGGAGCGTGCCGTCGATCGGGTCTTCGACCCCCGGCATCGTCACCATCAGCACCGCCGCCAGGCGCCGGGCCCGCGCATGCTGCCCTGGCTGGGACGCCGCACGGCTACGGAATCGCCCTCGGAGACCGGCACCAGCACGACGTGCGGCGTCGGGGTGCTTGCGGGCGCGGCCCCGGAGGGCGGGCCGATGGCGTCGAACCGGCCGCCGGAGGGACAGTGTCGACGGTGTCGCGAGTGGCGCCGGTTGTGCGGCGATTGCCGGCTGTGCTTCAACTGCTGCCGCTGCGACGAGGACGCCGGCCAGGACGAGGGAGAGCCGCTGCAGTTCGGCGACGGCAACCGCAACAGCGGCTCGAGCCGGGATGGTTCAGGCAGGGAGGGTTCCGGGGGCGACGGCTGGTTCGGCGGTTCTGGCGGCGGCAACTCCGGCGGCTCCAGCGGCGGTTCCGGCGGCGGCCATGGGTCCGGTGGTTCTGGTGGCTCCGGCGGCGGCTCGGGTGATGGCTGCGGCGGTGGCTGCTGCAATCCGTGCAAGTGCTGCTGCGATTGCTGCGACTGAAGGGTGGATGAGCCGGTCGGCGACCCGACCGGCCGGCTCATCCACCGGGCGTCCCGCCCCCAGATGGGACCTGAGTCCGAGGACCTCCCGCCACTCTGCGCGTCGAGCACGGCGTCCACCACCGGCTGCACCGCCCCGACCGCGGCCGCCACTGGTACGAGGCCGGGCCAACGGCGCCGGCGCCATGGCATCCGCCGAGGGTGCCGCCCACGAGGCCCCGATGCGGACCTCGGAGCAACTCCTGGCCATACGGCTGGAGCAGACGAGCGGCCAGTCCACCGGTGCGCAATCTGGCTCTGTGGGCGAGATCGGACTCTGGTCCAACTTCTGTGGTGTGGCCACGCTTGGCGATCATAGGGTCGCTTTGGTACTGGGGTCAGAACGGCGGGTCTTCGCTGTAGCCGCCGTCCGTCCAGTCAGACGCTCGTGCGGCCCTGAGGCGAGCGTATTGCTCGCGGGCTGCAATGTCGGACGCGTTCTCCATGATGCTGGTGTCGTGACCCCATGCCTTCAGCGCGTCCAGGACGCGGTCTCGGTGGCGCCGGTCGGTGCTGGTAGCCAGTAGACGTCGGGCGTGGTCAGCCAGGTCAGCCTGGTGCTGGGTGAGGAGGGGGTGTTCGACGAGGGGGATGGCAGTGACCAGCGCCGCGTGGCGTACGTCGGCGTTGTCGTGACAGAGAAGGGTCTGAACAGCGGAGAAGATTGCGGGGCGCGCGTCCCGAAACGCACGCATCTCCTCGTGCTCCTCGGGAGAACCCTCACCGTAGTCGCGTTCGGCAAGGGCAAGGCACTCGTCGTCGGCGTCAGAGGCGGTGTCGCCGAGCCAGGCGAGCAGCCGCACGAGTATCGGGCCATTCGGGGGTGTCTTGGCATCGTGGGGGGAACAGTCCGTCGCGATGGCTGGATGGTCAAGGATCGCCGCAATGCAGAGCGCCACGGGCACGGTGGCTTCGTAGATGCTGTTCTGGTGAGTCACTGGCCTAACGGCATCCAGGGCAGCGGACTCCCTGACCGTCGGATCAGGGTCGGTAAGGCGTGTGAGAGCCGCAGGCAGGGATTCGCCTGTTCCACATGCCGTGGCCAGCGACGCCCAATCCGTGCTCTCCAGCAACGTTTGAAAGGGAGGGAGTCCGGCGGGTTGAGGATGTTCGGTCCGGCTGCGGCTCTGGGTCACACGCGGAGGTTAATGCGTCGTTGAGCCGGGGCCGCGCCCGGGTGTCATGTGTAAAGCAGGACGCGCCTGCGGAGGAGACCGAACCTGCGGGGCCGAACGTCTGGCGCTTCAGCATCTTGATTCAGTTGGGTGAGGATGTGGGCGAAGGAGCGCACGCGCCTGGCGAGTGCGCCCATTTCGGGTCAGTTGACGGTACGGCTGCGCCGTCGTTCTCGGCCAAGGCGTCGGGGTAGGTGAGGATCCCGAGTCCTCACGGGCAGGTGACTCGCGCCGCGGGCCCGGTGGCGGCTCGGCAGACTACGGCCGGACGGGAAGCGAAACCCGCGGCCTTACGGGTGCTGCGGCGGTCCTATGACCTTCTGGCCGATCTGCTCGGCGAGCCACTGCGCGAGGCGGTCCTCGTAACCATCACCGTTGCGCTTCCGAACGTGGACAAGGACCGTGTGCGTGTCGGCCTGGATATCGAGTCCGCGATCGGTGCAGTGGAGCAGGAGCGTGACCTTGGCGTTGCTCGCATCTCCGTTCAGGCCGCGCTCCGGCGCGGCGGGCCAGTACATCGAATCCCAGTGGATTTCGGCTGGGTAGGGACCGGTGCCCTGGGCGCCGCAGTCCGCGGACGCGCTACTGCGCAAGGAAGACACCTGGCTGCCCACCCTCGCCCCGCACCTTCCTCTGCAGATCCCCGTCCCGCAGCGTCTTAAGGAGTCCTCCGAGGGGTTCCCGCGGCCCTGGGTCGTCGCCACTCGGCTCCGGTCGAGCCCGCCGACCGCGCCCCTGTAGCTTGCCCCGCGGAGGCGGCCGGCGCCTCCGGACCGACCTCGCTGACCGCGGGCGCGTCCCCGACGGGGCGCCAGTAGGTCGAGACCGTGGTGGCCGGCCGACATCGCCGAACACTTCACCCGAGCGCTCGCCCCGGCCATCGAACTGGGACTGCTGCGCGACCTGGACGCCGTCCGTGCGGTCTGGGAAGAGGCGACCGCCGTGCCCCGACACGGGCGGCGCCGCGTGACGGGGGTCGCGGTGGGAGTGCCGCGGCGGCCGCTCAGAGGTGGCCGTCCAGGAATTCCCGTACCTCGGCGATGGTCATAGGACCCGTGCCGTGCGCCACCGCCTCTCCCTCCTTCAGCAGGACGTAGGACGGGGCTCCGGTGATCTTGTATCGTTCGGTTGCTGACGGACAGCGCGTGATGTCGGTGCGGACGGCCGTCAGACGGCCCGTGTACTCGTCGGCGATGGCGCCCACGACGAGGTCCATCGCCCGGCAGGGCTCGATTGCCTTGGGCCATGTCCCGATGAAGTACGCGAGTACCGGGACTCCGCTCATCCCGAGGATGAAATCGAATTCCGCGTCCTCACGGGGTTGGTGAACCCGCTTCGCCATGCAAGCTCCTGACCTCGCGTTCCGTCATTCCAGCACCATCATCCCCCGCTCGGTGCGGAAGCCCTGCCCGGCGGCGCTGGCCGGGTCCCGGCGCGCCGGAGAGCCGCGTGCAGTGTTCGCGGGAGCACAGGTGCGGGTCGTCCGGGGACCGGCCACCTCGTACGAGATGAGCCCGCACTGGCAGCCACCTGTCCGCCGCTCCGATCCGGCGTTCGATCCGGTCACGTGGGCAACTCCCTTCGAATCCGGCAGCACTGAGCTGCTGAGGGGTGGCCCGTCGCAGTCTCCTGCGTGCGCCGCTCGAGAAGAGCGCGGCGGCGGCTGTGTCCGCATCACCAGCTCGGAGCCGGAAGCCCCTGGTCAGATACGGTGACGGGATGACCGAGAGCCTGCCTTCCGGCGTAGCCGACGTGCTTGCGGCAGTCCTGAACGCGGACAATCCGGTTCACGCCGCACTTCGTATGCACGTTCCGTACCTGAGGGTGCGGGCTCGCTGCACATGCGGGTGCGGTACCGCCTACTTCGAACTCGACACCAGCGAGGTCGAGCCCGCGCCCACCGGCCCCGGTGCTGTCGTGGCGGCCGAAGCGCAGCTCCTCACCGAGGCCGGTGAGTGTCCTGGCGAGGTCCTGGTCTTTACGCAGGACGGCTACTTGTCGTGGCTGGAAGTCTGTTCATGGAGCGACGACATCGAAGTGACCCTCGCCGCCGCGCGTCACTGGCTGCAGCCACGCTCTTGATCCCGAGCAGCCGACGCCCAGCGGTCGACGGACAGCTCCCGGTGGCGTGCGACCGTGCTCAATCAGTCAGTCGAAAATCAGGGTGAGTTGGGCGTCCAGCGCGGCGACCGCATCGTCCTCCGCGTACTGCCGTGACAGCAGTTGCATGCCGAGGCCGTCGACGAGCGCCATCAGGCCGATCGCCGCGAGCTCGGGGTCGATGCCGTCAGCTCCGCCCGCACGCAGCTGTTGCGCGATGAACCCGCGCATTCCCGCGGCGTCCTTGTGCAGTCCTTCTCGGATCGCCGGCTTCACTGCGGCGTAGGCGAGGAACGCCAGCCCGACGTGGCTCTCGAGCCGCCGGGTGTCGTCGAGCGGAAGGATCTGGAGCAGTACGCCGCGGACGAGGTCGCGCGGTGTGGTGGGCGCGGCCGCCGCATCGGAGCGGGCGCGGATCCGGTCCGCGACCATGCCGAGCGCGAACGTCATCATCTCGTCCTTGGTGCGGAAGTAGTGCTGCACCATCCCGGTCGAGACGCCTGCCTCGGCCGCCACCTGGCGCAGGCTCACGCCTTCCAGCCCTTGTGTGGCGGCAAGCCGCATCAGTGCGTCGGCGAGCAGCTCTCGGCGTTCACGGTGGTCGACCTTGCGTGGCATACGGCCACTTTACATTGCACCTGTATTGCCATGCTGTACATTGCAGTCGTATTGGAAACTGGTGTGGTCGGCCATGAAAGACGTGGTCGGCACGGAGGAGGTGCCCGGATGGACGTGCTGGAGCTGACGGCGATCGGCAGCGGGCAGCAGGACCTGGTGGGCGGCAAGGCCGCCGGTCTCGCCGGGCTGATCCGCCTCGGCGAGCGGGTGCCGGACGGCTTCTGCGTGACGACCGAGGCGTACGGGAGCGGGGAGGTGCCGCGCGCGAAGGTGCTCGCAGGGTACGAACGCCTCGGCGGCGGACCGGTCGCGGTCCGCTCCAGCGCCACCGCCGAGGACCTGCCGCACGCGAGCTTCGCCGGCCAGCAGGGCACGTACCTCGATGTCACGGGCGGCGAGGCGCTGATCGAGGCGATCGAGGCCTGCTGGGCCTCGCTGCACTCCGAGCGCGCGATCGCCTACCGCGAGGCCAACGCCATCCCGCACGATTCCGTACGGATGGCCGTCGTCGTGCAGCGCATGGTCGATGCCGAAGTCGCGGGCGTGCTGTTCACCGCCGACCCGCTGACCGGCTCGCGCAGCGCGAGCGTGGTCGACGCCGCGCCGGGGCTGGGGACGGCGGTCGTCGACGGAGCGACGGCGGCGGACCACTACGTGCTGGACGGCGCGCAGGACGAGGAGCGCGGCTGCCTCACACCGGCCCGCCGGAAGGAGCTGCGCGCTGCCGGCGAGCGGATCAAGAACCTGCTCGGAGCGGAGCAGGACATCGAGTGGGCCTACGACCGCGACGGGAAACTGTGGCTGCTGCAGGCGCGTCCGATCACCACCCTCTTCCCCGCGCCCCCGCCGAGCGACAAGCCGGGCCCGCGGCTGTACGTCGAGTTCGGCCATGTCCAGGGGATGCTGCAGCCCGTCACGCCCATGGGCATGTCCACGCTGAAGTCGATGCTGGCGGGCATGCTCGCGGCGTTCGGTCTCACGGTCGAGATCGTCGACATCGGTGGGCGGCTGTACGGCGACCTGACCGACGCTCTGCGCGACCCCTCGACGCGGCAGAGGCTCGTCAAACTGATGGCGGTCGACTTCGGGCCGCGCGCGCAGAAGGCCGTCGAACACCTCCTCGACGACCCGCGGTTCGCGCCGCAGAAGACTCCCCGTAAGCGCAATGCCGCTGCCATGAAGGCGGGACCGAAGGCGGCCGCCGGGATTCTCGGCGCGCTGGCCCGTCCGGCGCGGGCGCGGGCCCGTGTCTTCGGCGAGATCGAACGCCTCCGCCGGCAGCCGATCACCGATCCGGCCACGACGGCGGAGCTGCTGGACCTGGTCGAGCAGGACGCCGAGTCGAGCACGCTCGCCGACGCGATCATCTGGCCCGTCGTCAGCGGACTCGCCGTATCCGCCGCGCTGCCGCCACTGCTCAAGGGCATCGCAGGCGAGGACGAGATCCACACGGTGCTCGGCGGCATGCCGCACAACGTCACGATCGAGATGGACCTCGCGCTGTGGGACGTGGCCCGGCGGGCAGAGCCCCACCGCGAGATGTTGCTCAGTACCTCCCCCTCCGAACTCGCCGCCGCCCAACTGGCGGGCACGCTGCCGGACTTCGGTCTCGCCACGTTCCTCAAGAACTACGGAACCCGGTCGGCCGCCGAGGTCGACGTCGGCGTACCGCGCTGGACCGAGAACCCGACGCCGGTGTTCACGATGCTCGCCAACTACCTGCGTGTCACGGACCCCGAACAGGCCCCGGACCGTCGCTTCGAGCGCGCCGCGGAGAGGGCCGAGTCGATGCTCACCGAGCTCGCCGAGCGGGCCCGCCGCAAGCAGGCGCTGCGTGGCCGCCTCGCCGGCTTCTTCCTCCGCAGGTCGAGAGAGTTGTCCGGGCTGCGCGAGGCGGGCAAGTTCGCCGGGCTCCACGCCTTGCGCGACCGCCGCCGCCGCCTGCTCCTCATCGGTGCGGAACTCGAGGCGAAGGGGTTGCTCGCAGACGCTGACGACGTCATGTTCCTCGAACTCCCCGAGCTGCGTGCGGCAGTGGAGACCGGTGCCGACCTGCGCGACACGATCACCGCCCGCCGCGCGGAGTACGAACGTGAGCTACGCCGCCGCACCGTTCCGGTCGCCCTGCTCTCGGACGGTACGGATGTGGAGACCCTCCTGCCGGCCCCGCAGTCCGACGGCCGGACGCTCACCGGAATGGGTGCGGCATCCGGTCGCGTCACCGGCCATGCCCGTGTGGTCCGTGACCCCTCCGACGCGTCCATCGAACCCGGGGAGATCCTCGTCGCCCCGACGACCGACCCCGGCTGGACCCCGTTGTTCCTCACGGCCGGCGGCCTCGTCACTGAGACCGGCGCTGTGATGGCCCACGGACCGACGGTCGCCCGTGAGTACGGCATCCCGGCCGTCATCTGCGTCCCGGACGCCACCACACGTATCCGCAACGGGCAGCTGATCACCGTCGACGGCGCCACAGGCACGGTCACGCTGGACTGCTGAGGGGGATCCCCGATCCTCCAGGCCGCCTGGGCGACGATGTGGGCCGACTCCTTGCTCGCCCAGGCGGGCCTGCCCCATGCGGAGCAGGCCTCGCTCGGGCCCCGCGGGCGGGGCCGGCCGCGCCGCCGGAGTCACGGCAGCCGGCCCCGGCAAGCCCGCAAGCTTGCCGACGGGTCCTTGACCGATGGGCCACACGGCGGCCTGGTCGATCCGTCGTGACCGCAGTCCGTCACGACGGTTCGACAGGTAGCCACAGCTCGCAGGTCGCGGTGCTGAAGTCTTCCGCGCGCTCGAGGACCGCGACGATCGAGGGACCTGGCCGGAGACGCCAGGGGTTGGAGGGGAACCAGTCGGTCGCGGTCGCGGCCCAGGCCGTCTGCAGGGCCTGCGGATGCGGTCCGGTCGTACGGAAGACTGCCCACCTGCCGGCCGGCACCTCGATGGCGTCGAGGTCGTCCGGGGCCGTCGTGTCCTGGGAGACGGCGACCCCGTGCAGGTAGGTCAGTTCGCTCCCCTCCGTGCCGTCGGGGTCGAGGTCGTCGCAGACTTGCAGCAGGCCCCCCGGTTCGGTGTCGCCGAGGGCCTTCAGTCGGAGATGCTCCTCTTGTGGCAGTGCGGAGATGTGCTGCTGGATGTGCGGGTTGACGCCCTGGTGGATGAGTGGAACCCGGGCTGCGTGTCCGACCAACCGGAAGGCGGGGCGGTCGACGAGGTGGGTGTCCATGGGGTTGCTCCCTTCGACGGTCAGGCGGATCCTGAGCCGTGGTTGTGTGCGCAGAGGGCCTCCGTCGCGGCGCACGTCACGGGGGCCGGCGCCGTGGACCGCGCGGAACGCCCGTCCGAACGCCTCCGTCGAGCCGTATCCGTGCCGGACGGCGATGCTCAGCAGATCGTCCTCGCCGCGGACGACGTCGGCAGCGGCGACGGTCATGCGCCGCCGGCGCACATACTCCGACAGCGGCATGCCGGCCAACGACGAGAACATCCGGCGCAGGTGGTATTCGGTCGTACCGAGCTCCTTGGCCAGTCCGTTGACGTCGAGCTCCTCGGCGAGGTGCTCCTCGACGAGATCGACAAGCTGGTTGAGTACCGAGATCACGAGGCCTCCTTTCGACGTCAACCTTGCCGGAAGAGCCCCGGCCGCACCCGACCGCTGCGGTCCGATCCGATCATGTGCCTGGACGGGCACGGAGCTGACGCATGCACATGCCGCCGGGGAAGCGTCGATCAAGGTCGGCGCGCCCGTTCCCGGCACGACCGCGCCGTCCAGGGCTACCCGGCTGGGCCGTCTCCTGGGTGCGAGGTTCTCGACGCGGCCGCTCCGCGGTGAGCCTTCGGCGGATGCCGATCCGCCTCCTGGTCCGCGCCTCATCCGAAGGGGTAGCCGCCTGCGTATACCGCGCGGCATACTCGATGCATGGCAGACACGACCGTCAAGATCGACGACACGACTCGAGACCGGCTGAAGGCCCTGGCCGACAGCGCCGGCATGTCCATGAAGGACTATCTCGCACAGGTGGCCGCCGAGAAGGAACAGGAGCGCCTCCAGGACACGGCGACCGCCGCGTTCCGCCGCGCCATCAGCGCACCGGGGATCATCGACCGATTCGACGCCGACTTCGGCGGGCTCCCGTCGGTGACCAAGCACGAGCCCCCGCGGGCGGCCTGACGCTGTGGATCTGCACATCGACCACCGATGGCTCCTGGAGCGCCAGGAAGACATCCTTCGTAAAGACCTCACGGTCAACGACCTCTCGGTGCTCGTCAGCATGGGCGCACGCCACCGGGTGATCACCCCCCGTCTCGACCAGGCAGACCCGGACGCCTTCTGGCGCGCTGCCGTGCTCCTCGAGGAATGCGTCCTGCTGCGCCCGCTTCCCGCCCGCAACGAGCTCTACGGATACGGCATCGCCATCTCCTATCTGGAGGCCTCCGGCCACCAGGTGGACACCTCGTTCGAGCCGTGGCGCGACCTGATCCACGAGATCCGGTCGCTGCGCCTGGACTCCTACGACATCGCCGATCGCCTGAGGTCCTGGGCCACCTCGTAGAGCGCCGCCGCCGGGTGGAGCAGCCGGCCGTCGCGGCATGTGCCCGGGCGGACGCTGGACGAGTGGCGTGCCCATCCCAGGTCAGGCTCGCCCAAGCGGTTCTTGGAATCGGGCCACGCGGTACACGGCGAGCGACCGGCGCCGAATTCACTTACCTCTGGAGCAACAGGACCACGGAGGCGTTCCCGCCGGCGGGTGGCAGTGACATTGGGATGGATCAACAGGCCCTGTCGCTTCGGAAGTGAGAACGAGATGGAAAACCGGACCGATCCAGTAGAGATCATTGCGCGGGTGGGTGGTACAGACCCGCAGCGTGCCCTGGAAGTGTGGGTTCACCTGGCGAGTCGCGCCGGATGGAAAGTCACGCCATTGGCGGATGAGGTACTGCGCTCAGCGCCCACCGAATGCGGCGTCGTCGAGGTCGAAGGCCTCCGCTATCGCGTCCATGTAGGGCCCCGGGTGCGGCATTTGCTGATGGAAGTCGTCAACGGGCAGATGACGCAACGGGCCATCCTGAATACGGCCGCGTGGGCGGAGCCGGTGGTCTCGCCTGAATCCGCACCGACATTCCTGGATGGCTAAGGCTTGTCCCGTAAAGATCTTCGAGTGAGTGAGACCGCGATCGGCAACTGTCCGCTCTGCGTGCCTATCGGCCGAGGGCAAGGTTGTGCAGGCGGGCGATTCCTCTCATCACGTGATGGACTCCGTCGCCCTTCAAGCGGCACTCACGGAGGATCTTCCAGGTCTTCATGCGGGCGAAGGCATGCTCGACACGGGCGCGGACCTGGCGGTGGGAAGTGTTGTGCTCGTCCTTCCAAGCAGGCAGTTCGCTCTGTCCGCGCTCGCGGCGGTGCGGGATGACCAGGCCGGTGCCCCGGTAGCCGCCGTCAGCGAGCACGGTGGTGCGGCCGACGGCGTCCTTGGCTCCGGGGACAGTGCCCACGCCTTGCGGTCGTTGTGGTTGCCGGGCAACGGCCGGCCCACCACGACGACCCGCCGGGTGACGGCGTCGATGACGACCTGGTGATTGGTGGAGTAGCGGTGGTTCTTCGACTGCTCGGCCACCGTGTGGTCGCGGGTGGGGACCAGGGTTCCGTCCGCGATGAGCACGGTGCCCTTGCGAAACCGCCTGCGGGGCTTGAGCGCGAGCAGGGGGCCGAGGTGGCTGATGATGCGGTCGGCCGCGGACTTTGAGACGCCGAACAGGGGGCGAGCTGCCGCAGCGTCAAGTTGGTTCGCCGGTGGGCCGTGACCAGCAGCACCCGGTCCTCCAGCGGCAGGCTCCACGGCCGGCCTCTACGGACCCGTCAGCTCCTTCGCGCCGCAGCTGTGTCACCAACGTGCCAAAACATCGGGGGCTCAGCCCGGTGAACGGGGCTATCCAGACACCTCACGGCGCCAAGCCGTCAAGGCGGGACAGCGGGCACGACCTCACCGTTCGATTCCGAGGGCCCTGCCGGTGGTCATCAGAGAGCGTCCTTGATGTGGCCTCGGGCGAAGTCCCATGGGGTGGGTGCATTGGCGGCCGCGTACTCGTCTGCGATGCCGAAGACGCTCCCGCATCCTGGGCATTCCGCCTGGCCGAACAGGTGCGTCAGGCCCCAGGCGAGTCGTTGCTGGCCATCCCGTACGGCCGACTCGTGCAACATCCTCCCGGTGCCGGTCAGCTCGTCCGGGACGGCCGGCCGGAGCGGGACCTGGTGGACATCCCCCAGATTCCAGTCCCGGATCGAGGAGTAGCAACCGTAGTTGCCGACCGCGATCGTCACCGGTGCGTTGCAGTGCGGACAAGCGACAGTGAAGAAGGAATCGGTGAAGTCGTCCAGGGCCTCGAACCACAAGGGCTGGCCGTCGAACGCGAGCATGGCCCGCAGCCGGCTCAGGTAGATCTTCCCGTCCAGGCCAGACCGCAGCCGGGCGGCGGCCATGGCGCGAAGCTCGGCCAAGGTCGCCGCACAGCGGGCGACTTCTTCGTCGGCGCCGTGAGGTTGAAGGAGGCCACCCGCTATGGCTCCGGCCAGATCGAGCGCCCAGTTCCCGGCGTCCTCGGTCTTCGCGATGTCCGCCAGCTGCGGCAGTGCGGCGATGCTCGCCGGGGTGATCGTCCCCTGGTGGCACAAGCGCCCCCAAAGCCAGTCGATGGCCTCCTGGTCACGACCGATGGCTCGGTCCAGGAGCCCGGGGATCGCGTGTGCCGGGCCGTAGGCGTCGTGGAGTGTGGACCAGTCGATCATCCGGTGATTCAAGCACGCTGCGGAGCGACCTCCGGGGGGCGGTGGCTCGTGAGCGGGATCACCTAGGCCACCGCCAGTGCTGGGGCTGGCCTCGCCGGGAACGCGGTGTGCTCATCGAACAGGCGATGGTTCTTGAGGCAGTGGTGGAGCTGGCTTAGCATCCGGTTGAACAGATTGCGCTGGCCAGCGGCGTGCCAGTCTCCGTGGTCGTCACGTCGCCGCCGGTAGTGGGCTTTGGCACCGGGCGAGGCAGTGGTCGCTGAGAACGCCCAGAGGTAGCCGGCGTGGTTTGAGCCGGTCGTTCTTCACCCATCGTCTGGTGATGCTGGACTTCTTGCCGGAGGCCCGAGTGACGGGTGAGGCGCCCGCGTAGGCCTTCAGGCCGCGGGCGTCCGCGAAGCGGGTGCGGTCGTCTCCGATTTCGGCCAGCACCCGGGCGGCAAGCTGGATACCGAGGCCGGGGAAGCTGAGGATAATTTCGGAGTCCGGGTGCTGCGGGAACGACTCCTCGACGGCCTGGGCGAGGTCTGCGGCGGTGCAGGCGGCCGTGAGCTGTCCGAGTAGGGCGAGTGTCTGCTTGCCGAGCGCGTCCTCGACAAGCTCGGGGCGCACGGATATGCATGCCCACCGGCCGCTGCCGAACGACAGCTAGCCGTTCGTGGCACCAGCGCACCCCACGGGGCCCGGTCTCCTCGGGAGCTCTGACGGCTCTGGCGTATCAGGAGGTCACCGTGGGGCGGGCTCGTACCACCAACACCAACGAGTGATCAAGTGGACAGTGTTGACGGTGGTGGCGACCTCGAAGACACCGAGCGCCGCCGCTCTGGATAAGGGATCGAGTGCCCAGACGGCTCCAGGCGTACGGTCGGTGCCTGCGAGGCTGCCACCACCTGCACTGTGGAAGGCCGGGATGAGAGAAGGGCATCCGCCCCCGGCGCTCGAACGGACTGGTGGCAACCCCCGGCTCCCACGACCCGTTACCAAGGAATTAGGAAGGCTCCGACGCCGTAATCACACCAGACACCACAAGATCTTTCACGGGCCGCAGTGCCGGCCTGCGGAAAGTCAGGAGGGGGATCGCTGCGGTTCCACAGCCTTGAGCAGGCACTCGCGGTCGTCTGCGCTGATGAGTCCTTCCGGAAGAGTCTCGTCATCCAGCAACGCGCGCAGGGCGGAAGCGTGTGCGGCGAAGGCGGCCCTGCACCCATCGCGTTCCGGGTGATCGCAATCCTTCCCGAACAGCAGCACCTGGCGTTCATCGTCGGCGTCGACGGGTAGAGAGAGCTCCGCAGCGACGACCAGGAGGCCGACCAGGCCGGGCCGCACCGCGATGTCAGGGACGGCTGCCAGGCGGATCAGGAAGGGCAAGGCTGCCGGCATCACGGCGCTCACGTGGAACACGCTGTTCATCAGGACGTTCTCCAGCACGGGCAGGGCCTCGGTGCCGGCTGCCTCATCCAGGAGACCGCGGAGCAGGACCGGGATCCCGGCGGGGCACCCGGGAATTTGTGACCAGCCGACATCCGCGCAGCCCAGCAGCGCGGGGTGGTCCCATGCAGCTCGCTCCATCTGCGGATGTTCGCGGAGGAACCGAGCAACGGCAGCCTCTTTGACCGCCGCATCCATCACACACATCTCTCTGTCCCTGCTCCCACGACTCGCCCCGAACGGCGTTCGGGCAACACTTCCTGGGGCGGGCGTCGAACGCAAGCGCCAGGCCAGTAGCCCTCGCCCTGGGGTAGTGGCGCCCCAGTCCGGCACCGGATTCCGGGACGGCCCTTAGAAGATCATTTACGGGACAGTCCTTAGGCAGAGCAGGGGGAGGCGGGGCCAGCTGCACTTCGCAGCCGGCGCCGCCTCTTTTCGGCGCGGGGAAGCGCCGCTGGGGCCTCACCGCTGACCCATCCGGCGCCGCCTCGACGTACGGCGCAAGCACGCGACCGCGTCCGCCTGCCGGAGCGCGTCAGAGCCAGCCCCTGCGGGCCGCCTGTACGCCGGCCTGGAAGCGGGTCTCCACGCCCAGTTCGGCCATCAGCTCGGTGAGTCTGCGCCCCACTGTCCGTTCGGTCACGCCGAGGGACCGGGCGATGGTGCGGTCCTTCATGCCGGACGCCATCAGCGACAGCAGTTCGCGGTCCTTGACGGACGGGCCGCGCTGCGCCTCGGCCTCGACCAAGGGCGTGGCGCGCGCCCACAGGCTCTCGAAGCAGCTGACGAGGACGTCGACGAGTGCCGACTCGTGCACCAGCAGCCGGACGTTCGGGTCCGGTTCGGTGTAGGAGACCGGCAGCAGCGCGGTGGTCCGGTCGACGACCATCAGCTTCAGAGTGACGTCCGGCAGGATCCTGGCCCGTTCGCCGGCCTCGGTGCAGCGGCGCATTGCCGCCATGTGTTCGGGCGACGCCAGTGCCTCGCGGGCGTAGACGAACCGGTAGGCGACGCCGTCCGCGAGCCGGCGCAGTTCGAGGTCGTTCGGGTTGCTCTGTCCGCCGATGTACGGCGGGGCGTCGACCGCGACGATCTCCTCGCGCGCCTCGAGCTGGAGCCGGGCCACCGCGGCCAGAACGGCGTCCTCGCCCTCCAGCAGTTCGACGACCGGCTTCCCCTCGCGTGTGGGCCGGCCACGCAGCCGGTCGGCCAGTTCCTCGACGTGCAGCTGCATCTGGGCGAGGTCGCCGCGTCGGCGATTGATCAGCTCGGGGAGGGCCTGGTCGGGCGCGACGACGGCGTACAACGCGGGAGTGAAGCCGAGCTGTTGAACGAGACCGTGGTCGAGAAGTGCGCGGACGACGGGCCGTAGTTCGGGCGGGGAGCATCCGATGTTCGCGGCGAGCTCCTCCGCCGTGGCCCGCCTCAGGTCGAGCAGGGCGAGGTAGGCGTCGTTCTCGATTCGACCGAGACCGACCGGCTCCAGCAGGAACATGCAGACCTCCCACATCGACGGTGGGGCGTCGACGTGGGGGGACTGTAGGTGGCGCTCAGGTGATCGTCAAGGCTTCCTGACGGCACACAGGAATCCTCCAGTTCGCGGAACATGTGCGATCTCTCCCGGTTCGTCCCACCCATCCCTGCTGAACAGGACATTGTCCGAAACCGGAAACGCACAGTGATTTACAGGCAGTTGGGCGCGGCCCAATCCTTGTCCTGGCCCCGCCGTGGTTGCTCGCCCCCCACCGACGCCCGGCGGAGCCCTTCTGTCGTCGACCCCCACGGGCGCAGCCACCAGGCCGCCGGGACGGCACTGCCTCAAGGAGCACTGATGCACAAGAGATCCGCACTGCCTGCGCGCAAGATAGTCGGGACGGCGCTCGCCGCCGGTCTGGCCGCCACCGCGCTGGCTGCCGTCCCGGGCACGGCGACCGCCGCCGAGGGAAGCATCCTGGGAGCCGGCGCACGCAACACCGTCAAGGACAGTTACCTCGTCGTCCTCAAGGACGACACCATGGCCAGGGGCGTCGTCGAGCGCCGGAAGGCCTCCCTCGTGAAGCGCTACGGCGGGAAGGCCGGGCACACCTACAGCTCCGCGCTCACGGGCTTCTCGGTCAGGATGACCGAGAAGCAGGCCAAGCGGCTCGCCGCCGACCCGGCCGTGGCCTACGTCGAGCAGGACGCCGAGGCATCCCTGCAGGCGGTCTCCTCCTGGGGTCTGGACCGTGTCGACCAGCGCAGTCTGCCCCTCAACGCCGCCTACTCCGCGCCCAATACGGGATCGGGTGTCACCGCGTACGTCATCGACACGGGCATCCGTACCTCGCACACCCAATTCGGCGGGCGTGCGTCCTGGGGTACGAACACCATCGACACGAACAATACTGACTGTCATGGGCATGGCACTCACGTCGCCGGTACCGTCGGCGGCGCGTCCTACGGGGTGGCCAAGGGCGTCAAGCTGGTCGGGGTCAAAGTCGTCAACTGCGCCGGGGGCACCACCACGACAGCCATCGCCGCCGGAATCGACTGGGTCGCACGCAACGCCGTGAAGCCCGCCGTGGCCAACATGAGCTTGAAGTACCCCAGTCCGGCCGTCGCAACGGCCGTGAGGAACTCCGTCGCCTCCGGCATCGTCAACGTAGCCGCGGCAGGCAACGACTACGGCTACGACGCCTGCAACGTCATCCCCGCCAACGTGCCCGAGGCGATCACCGTCGGCTCCACCACGCGGTCCGACGTCAAGTCGGACTTCTCCAACATCGGTCCCTGCATCGACATCTTCGCGCCCGGCTCCGACATCGTCTCGGCCGGCTTCACGAGCAACACCGCCTCCGCGACGATGAGCGGCACCTCGATGGCCGCACCGCACGTGACGGGCGCCGCCGCGCTCTACCTCTCCGCCAACCGGACGGCCACACCTGCCCAGGTGGAGGCCGCCCTCAAGAACAACGCCACCAAGGGCAAGGTGACCGGCGTCGGCGCCGGCTCGCCCAACAACCTCCTCTACACCGGCTTCATCGGCCAGTGACGCCCTGACCCCCGAGGCAGCCTGTCCGGCCGGAAGGCCCCGGTAGCCCGGGTGCCGATCCCGGCCGGACAGGCCTTGGTCCCCACCGTCACCATCTCGCCCCCCGCCGAACGATGTTCCCGTGCAAGCGAAGTTCACCCAAAGGGCACGTCGGCGGACTCCGAGGCCGAGAACAAGGCACTCCAGGATCTCTACCGCAAGCTGTTCCCCGACACCCGCGCCACGGGTGACACAGCGGCCGCCGCGGCCGACACGAAGGGCATGTTCGTCACGCTGCACAGCTACTCCGACATGGTCCTGTTCCCCTGGGGCTTCGACGGCGACACGGAGAGTGGAAACGACGCCGCGCTGCGGGCCATGGGCAAGGAGATGGCACGGCTGGCCGGCGGATGGCGGTACGGCCGGCCTGGCGAAGTTCTCTACGACGCCAGCGGTGGCCACGACGACTGGGCCTACGACCGGCTCGGAGTGCCCTCCTTCACCTGGGAGATCGGGCCGAGCAGCGGCGCCTGCGGGGGCTTCCATCCGGCGTACTCCTGCCAGAACACCTTCTGGGAGCGGGTCAGGCCCATGCTGACGTACGCGGCCGGCAAGGCGGGCGGTCCGTACGCCGGAGGCACCTCCTCCGCCGGCTGACGACATCCCTGCGACGGCCGCGGCGATGTCGACCGGGGAGGCCTCAAAGCTGAGAGCGGGGCCGTGGCTGCGGCGGCCTCCCCTCGGCCGTTTCCCCGCGGTCGTGAACGCCGAAGCGACCGCTAGCCGCCGTCCCCCTGTCACGAGGAGACCGAACCATGAAAGCGAACCGCCTTGGCATCGCGGCGGGGGCTGTCGCACTGCTGCTGGTCGGGAGTTGTCAGCTACTGCCGGAGGACATGCAAAGGCCGATCGTCATCGGGACGGCCAACGGCCTGACGAGCTTCGACCCTGCCGGGGCGTACGACAACGGATCCTGGGCCGTGTACAGCAACGTCTACCAGAGCCTGCTCACCTTCGACGCAGGGTCGTCCGATCCCCGACCCGACGCGGCCAAGAATTGCGGATTCACAGACTCCACGCTCAAGACCTTCCAGTGCGAACTGCGCGACGACGTGGTGTTCTCCAACGGGCATCCGGTATCGGCCATGGCGGTGAAGCATTCGTTCGATCGGATCCTGCGGATACGTCACCCCCTGGGGCCCGGACCGCTGTTCGCGAATCTGCGCTCCGTGGAGGCCCGCGATGCGCACGTGACATTCCACCTCGGCACAGCCGATGCCACATGGCCGCACAAGATCGCCACAGGGGCTGGTTCGATCGTCGATCCGACCGAGTTCCCCCTGGACAAGCTCCGCGGGAACGAAAGCACAGTCGGATCCGGCCCGTACGTGGTCTCCTCCTACCGAAAGGGGGAGGCGATCGACCTCGAGTCGAACCCCACGTACAAGGGGGCTGTGACGCGAAGAAGAACACCCGTACACATCCGCTACTACCCGACGGCACAGGACGTCGAGAAGGCCTGGAAGGCACGAACCATCGAGGTCGCCTACAGCGGACTGCCGTCCACAGCCCTGGAGCAGATCGACCCCCGCGACCCTGACGTGCGCCTCTCCATCGGAGAGAGCGCGCAGGCGCGGCACCTCGTGATGAACCTCCGCTCCGCACGGAACCCCCTGACGGACGTCGCGGCCCGCCGGGCCGTCGCCGCCCTCGTCGACCGCGGACGACTGGCAAGCGAGGTGTTCAGGTACACGGTGACGCCGCTGTACTCCCTCGTCCCCCCAGGTGTCATCGGTCAGAGCACCGCGTTCCTCGACGAATACCCTGAGATGGATTCCCGGTACGCAGCACAGCGCCTCCGCTCCGCCGGTATCACCACTCCCGTACCCATCACCCTGGGCCATCAGACCGGCACGGCCGCTTTGGAAGCGAGGGAACTGAGGCGGCAATTGGAGGCGGACGGCCTGTTCAAAGTCGAACTCGTTGAGGAAGCCGACTGGGACGCCTATCAACAACGGTGCCAACGTGGTGAGTTCGACGCCTTCGTCACCAGCTGGACGCCGGACTTCTCCGACCCGGAGACCTTCGTGCAGCCGCTGGTGGGGACAGGTGGCGTCCTTCACAACGGATACACCTCGGCCGAGGTCGACAGGACGATCCGGAACACACAGCGACACGCTGATCGCGGGGAAGCCATTCCGCTCTTCCGGTCGATTCAACATGCCGTCGCACGGGACGTCCCACTGGTTCCCCTGTGGCGGAAGATGAATCACGTGGTAACCCGCGCCACTGTCAGCGGCGGCCACCACCTGGCCGAGGGCACTGGGATCTGGCGCCTCTGGGAACTGAGACGGCTCTGAAGAGCGGCCACCCGACCGGGGGCCGTGGGCCGGGACCACCGGCCGTGCGTCTGCCTTCGTCAGGTGGCCTGGTGGATGGCCCAAGCGGCGTTGATCAGACCGATATGGCTGAACGCCTGCGGAAAGTTTCCCAGAAGGTGGCCGCCGACAGAGTCGACCTCCTCGGAGAGCAGTCCGACATCGTTCACGCACCGCGCAGCTCGCTCGAAGACCTCACGTGCGGCATCCGTGTCCCCGGCCAAGGCCAGGGCCTGGGCCAGCCAGAAAGTACAGAGAAGGAAGGTTCCCTCTTCGCCCGGAAGCCCGTCGTCGGCCCCCGCGTACCGGTAGACCAGACCGTTCCCGCCAGTGAGTCGAGCGCGTACGGCATCGATGGTGGCCCGCATCCGCGGGGCATCGGCAGGGATGAAGCCGACGATGGGCATCATCAAGGCGGAGGCATCGAGAACGGCCGACCCGAAAGCCTGGGTGTACGCTCCGGCCTCTTCGTTCCACCCGTTCTCCTCGATCGCGGCTCTGATCTCGTCCCTGGCCGCAGTCCACTCCTGCACGCGATCGGACGCGTCGAGATCGTCCGCCAGTTTCAACGCGCGGTCGACGGCGACCCAGCACATGAGCTTCGAGTAGAGGAAATGCTGAGGTCCGCTGCGCACTTCCCAGATGCCCTGGTCCGGTTCGCGCCATCTCAGGGCGGCGGAGTCGGCGCAGCCGGCGAGGAATGCCTTCGTGGGCGCATCCAAGCCGCTGAGATAGTCGCGCAGGCGATGGGCGGCTGACAGCAGCTCCCCGTACACATCGAGCTGCTTCTGCTCCCAGGCGCCGTTGCCCAATCGGACGGGGCTGCTGTTGCGCCAGCCGGGAAGGTGGGGGAGTACGCGTTCGGTCAGGTCCCGTTCACCGCGGATGCCGAACATGATCTGCATGGACGATTCCTGGCTGGGGTCGCTCGCCGCTGCGTGGGCCATCCACTGAAAGAAGGCCTCTGCCTCGTCAGGACACGCGGCCACCCAGAGTGCGTCCAGCGTGAAGGAGGCGTCCCGCACCCAGGCGAAACGGTAGTCCCAGTTGCGGACGCCTCCGACAGCCTCCGGCAGAGACGTGGTCGGGGCGGCCACGATGGCTCCTGTCGGCTGGAACGTGAGCCCCTGGAGCACGCGGCCGCTGTGCTGTACGAGATCGGCCCAGGGCCCCTCGTACGACTGGTGAAGCTCCGACCAGGAGCGCCACCCCCGGACGGTGTCCTCCAGCTGCGCCAGGATGGCGTCCTGAGAGAGCAGGACGGGGCTCGTCCCCGCGGGAACCTGCTGGAGGGCGAAGGCTGCGGTCTCGCCTGCATGCAGCCCGATCCGGCCGCGGGCGGTGGCCGAGATCTCGAGTGGGACCGGGCTGCAGAGCCCCAGGGTGTCGGGTCCTCCGTGGCACCAGACCCCACCCTGCGTCGGAATGAGCAAGGGCTTGACCAGCCCGTATTCGGGCCGGGGGGCGAACTCGACATCCAAGTCGACGCGGCCTTCCGTGCACTCCACGACACGCAGCAGCAGGTGGGGCGCGTCCACCCCCAGGTCGTGGCCTCGCTCATTGAGGCCGGATGCAAGGGCGTCTGTCACGCTGACCGCTCCCGACTGCATCCGGAAGTCCGTGCGCAGCACGAGGGTGCGGTCCAGATACCGCCGCTGCGTGTCGTAAGGGGAGGCGGGTGTGATCGACCAGTGGCCGGCCTCGGGGCCGAGCAGACGCGCGAACGTCGCTCGGCTGTCGAAGTGGGGCATGCACAACCAGTCCACGGAGCCGTCCCGACTGACGAGTGCAGCGGTCTGGCAGTCCGAGAGAAGTGCGTAGTCCCCGATCGGACGGTCGCTCATTCGGGCCCACCTACTCGTATCCCCTTCTCATCCTCGCTCGATTTCCTCGACCAGGCAGCCGGGAGTGATCAACCGCGTCCGAGGCCGAGAGCTGCTGCGCAGCGCGGCGAAGTGCTCGGCGCCTCGACGCCTCGACGCCTCGGCGCCTCGACGGCGCGGCCTGTGCGTGAGCGGTCGCTTCCGCTCTGCGTATGACGATTTCGGCGCCCGACCCTGCGCGGGTGTGTGAGCAGGAGACCGGGGCACATGTCTTTCCGGAGGTCAACAATTATGGTTCCACTGCTTCTCGTTCTTCTGCTGATCCTGATTCTCTTCGGTGCCGGTTTCGCGCTGAAGATTCTCTGGTGGATTGCGATTGCCGTGCTGGTCGTCTGGCTGCTCGGATTCGTCGCCCGCCCCAAGGCCGGTAGCGGTCGGTGGTATCGGTGGTAGCGGGCCCGTTCGATCGATCCGCGCCGAGCGCCCTTCCGGATGATGTGAATTGGATGCCGGCAGTGGGGTAGGCGGAATTGCGGCGGGACGTGACGTCCGCCGTGCACGACGTACGGAAAAGAAAAGGCGGCGGGAACTTCCTCGCCGTCCTCCCTTTACCGGAGGAGTTGTTTTCGCGTGACTGAGCATGTGTGGAGTTACAAGTCGACCTCGGGCCACCTGGCCGGTGCCGATCTCACCGGCTACAAGGTGGAGGCCACCGACGGGAGCATCGGCAAGGTCGACAAGCACTCCGACGAGGTCGGTGACGCCTACCTGGTCGTGGACACCGGTGTGTGGATCTTCGGGAAGGAGGTCCTCCTGCCGGCGAGCACGGTGACCCGGGTCGTTCCGGAGGACGGGAAGATCTTCGTCGACCTGACCAAGGAACAGATCAAGGACGCCCCCGAGTTCCACCGTGAGAAGCACCTCGGCGACTCGGGGTACCGCGAGGAGCTGGGTACGTACTACGGCTTCCCGCCGTTCGGCGGCCGCCCGCTCTGATCACCGGGCATGACAGGGGCTG
>NZ_JBHJTL010000095.1:0-29182 GCF_042264065.1 Streptomyces sp. NPDC056222
CGGCTTGCCCGGCCGGACGGACACGGTCATCAGTCGGGTGACGCGGCCGTCGACGTAGCCGCGACGGGTGTACTCCGCGACCAGCTGCTCGCAGACGAACTTCTGGATGCCGTAGCTGGACCGGGGGGTGGGCAGGGTCGACTCGGAGACCACCGGGGGCAGCGGCAGCGCCGGATCGGAGCCGTAGACGGCGACGCTGCTGGAGAACACCACGACGGCCGTCGGGCCGCCGGCGGCCGACTGGGCGCGGGCGGCCTCGAGCAGGGCGCGGGTGGTGTCGACGTTGGCGCTCATGCCGAGGTCGAAGTCGGCCTCGCACTCGGCGGAGACGGCGGAGGCGAGGTGCACGACCACGTCGACCGGCTTGGCGAACAGCTCGTCGAGGCCGTCGGTCAGGTCGCCCCGCACGACGTCGACGAGCGGGTCGGCCGCCTCCGGCGAGGCGTCGGGCACGAACCGGTCGGCGAGCACCAGCCGCTCGATGGGCGTACCGCGGAACGTCCGTGCGTCGAGCAGGGCGCGGGCGACCTGCCGACCGAGGAAGCCGAAGCCACCCGTGATGACGATCCTCATGCGTTGTCTCCTCGGTGGTTCTGGTGGTTCAGGTGGTTCTCTTCGTGCTGGTGCTTCTTCAGCCAGCCGAGCCCCTCGCTCGTGCCGGCGCGCGGGACGTACTCGCAGCCGATCCATCCGTCGAAGCCCGATTCGTCGATGACGCCGAACAGATGGCGGATGTCGAGTTCGCCCTCGTCGGGCTCGTGGCGGTCCGGGACGCCGGCGATCTGCAGATGGCCGACCCGGCCGGTGGGCAGGTCGCGGCGCAGGGTGGTGGTGAGGTCGCCCTCGACGATCTGGCAGTGGTAGAGGTCCAGTTGGACCTTGAGGTTCGGCGCGCCGACCTCCCGCACCACGGCGTGCGCGTCGGCCTGCCGGCTCAGGAAGTAGCCCGGCATGTCACGGCCGTTGATCGGCTCGATCAGGATGTCGACGCCCGCCGCGGCAGCCCGCTCCGCGGCGCGGGCGAGGGTGGCCAGATACGTGTCGCGGTGTGCGGCGAGCTCGGCCTGGGTCGCGTCGGGACGGACGAGTCCGGCCATCACGTGGACGCGGGGGCAGTCCAGCGCCGCCGCGTACTCCAGCGCCCGGTCGATCCCGTCGAGCGTCTCCTTCTCGCGGCCGGGCAGCGCCGCCGTTCCGCGCTCGCCGCCGTCCCAGTCTCCCGGGGGCGCGTTGAAGAGCACCTGGCGCAGACCGTGGTCGTCGAGGCGGCGACGGAGTCCGGTGGCGTCGTAGGCGTACGGGAAGAGGTACTCGACCGCCTGGAAACCGTCCGCCGAGGCCGCGGAGAAGCGGTCGAGGAAGTCGTGCTCGGTGTACATCATGGACAGGTTCGCGGCGAACCTCGGCATGGTGACTCCTGTGGGGGAAGGGCCGGATCCGGTCCTGAGCGGAGGTCCGGATCCGGCCGGTGGGACGGGCGCGGCCCGTCAGCGGTTGACGACCTGCTTGTTCGTGGTGAGCACCGCGACGGCGCCGACGACGAGGCTGAGCGCCAGGACGTACATGGGGATCGAGGTGGAGCCGGTGGCGTCCTTGAGCGCGCCGATCATGTACGGGCTGACGAAGCCGGCGAGGTTGCCCACCGAGTTGATCACGGCGAGACCGGCCGCGGCGGCGGTGCCGCCGAGGAACGCGGTGGGGAGCGACCAGAAGAGCGGGGCACAGGTCAGCACACCGGCCGCGGCGAAGGAGAGCGCCACCAGGGACAGCACGGTGGACCCCGACCAACTGGCAGCGAGCGAGAAGCCGACGGCGCCCATGAGGCTCGGGATCACCAGATGCCAGCGGCGCTCGCGGCGTTTGTCCGCCGAGCGGCCGAAGAGGTTCATCGCGACGAGCGCGGCGAGGAACGGCACGGCACTGAGCACGCCGATCGCGAGGTTGCCCTTGATGCCGGTCGACTGGACGAAGGTGGGCATCCAGAAGGTCAGCGCGTACTGGCCCATCACGAAGCAGAAGTAGATGAGGCACATCAGCCACACCTTGGGCTCACGGAAGGCGTCCAGGACCCGGCCGTGCACCGACTTCTGGGCGGAGTCCTCGGCTATCGCCCGCTCGACGATGTCCTTCTCCTCCTCGCTGAGCCACTTGGCGTCGCGGACGCCGTTGTCGAGGTAGAACAGGCAGGCCACACCGATGGCGAGCGCGGGGAGGGCCTCCAGGAGGAACATCCACTGCCAGCCCTGCCAGCCGTTGACACCCTGGAAGCGGTCCATGATCCAGCCGGACAGCGGGTTGCCGAAGATGCCGGCGACGGGGATGGCCGACATGAACAGGGCGATGACCCGGGCACGGCGGTGCGAGGGGAACCAGTACGTACAGTAGAGGATCACGCCGGGGTAGAACCCTGCCTCGGCGGCGCCGAGCAGGAAGCGGAGCACGTAGAACGTCGTCTCGTTCGAGACGAACATGAACCCCGCGGAGACCACGCCCCAGGTGATCATGATGCGGGCGATCCAGGTGCGCGCACCGATGCGCTGCAGCATCAGGTTCGACGGCACCTCGAAGAGGAAGTAGCCGATGAAGAACAGGCCGGCACCGAGGCCGTAGGCCGCCTCGCTGAACCCGAGGTCCTCGGACATCTGCAGCTTCGCGAAGCCGACGTTGACGCGGTCCAGGTAGGAGAAGACGTAACAGAGGATGAGGAAGGGGACGATGCGGCGCACGACCTTGCGGAAGACGGCGTTCTCGCGGGCGAGGTCGGGGGCCTCTGCCGTCGTCGCGGATATGGACATGACGGAATCCTTCGTAAGCGGCTCAGGGGATTCTCTGACGGGGTGGAGCGCTGGTCACCACGCTGCTCGGAACGTGGACCTCAGTTCGTCGATCGCGTGATCGGGGAGTGGCTCAGGGCGACGGTCGGTCAGGAGCCAGAGGCGTGCCGTCTCCTCGAGTTCTTCGAGGACGGCGAGGGCGGTGGCGGCGTCCGGACCCCAGACGACGGGGCCCAGACGGTCGAGGAGCACAGCCCTGATCGGGGTGGCGCGAGCGGCGCGGTCGGCGATCGCGGCCGCCACCAGGTCGGCCACGCGCGGGTCGCCGGGCCGGTGGTAGGGGATGAGCGGAACGTGCCCGACCTTCATCACGTAGTACGGGGTGAGAGGCGGAAGCACGTCGTCCTGGCTCCACACACCGGCCAGGGTGAGGCCGACAAGATGCGTGGAGTGGGTGTGGAGGACGAAGCGGGCCGTGGGGTCGGCCTCGTAGATGCGCCGGTGCAGCGTCAGCGTCTTGCTGGCGCGGTCGCCCGCCACCTGCTCGCCGTCGGCGTCGACCAGCGCGAGCCGGTCGGGTTCGAGGAATCCGAGGGCGGCGTCGGTGGGGGTGATCAGATGACCCTCGCCGACCCGGGCGCTGATGTTGCCGGCGCTGGCGTGGACGTAGCCGCGGGCGAACAGGCTCGTGCCCACGCGGACGATCTCGGCACGCGCCGCGTCCACGGCGCGGTCCGGGAGGTCCGCGGTGCTGTTCGCGTGGTCCCAGGCGCTGTTACGGACGTCCGCGGCGCTGTTACGGAACCCGGTCACGCGGCGGCCTCCGCGTCCAGGAGGGCGAAGGCGTCGGTGAAGAAACCCGGGCCGCCGAAGTTGCCGGACTTCAGGGTGATGTGCAGCGTCTCCCCGGCGGGGAGGGCCGCCGCGCACCACGGCACGCCGGGGTCGATCTGCGGTCCGATGCGCAGCCCGGTGAGGCCGAGCGCCTGGACGACCGCTCCGGAGGTCTCGCCGCCCGCGACGACGAGCCGGCGGACACCGCACTCCACGAGCCCCTGGGCGACCCGGGCCAGGGTGCGCTCGACGAGCTCCCCCGCCTCGGCCGCGCCGAGGCGGCCCTGCACGGTACGGACGGTGTCGGGGGCCTCGGTCGAGTAGACGAGGACCGGTCCGTCGGCCAGGTGCGCCTCGGCGAAGGCCAGCGCCTGCCCGGCGACGTCCTCCCCGGCCGCGATCCGCAGGGGGTCCACGCTGAACGCGGGGCGGCCGCTCTTCAGGAACTCCAGGACCTGGCCGTTGGTGGCCTCGGAGACCGATCCGGAGACGATGGCCCGATGTCCGGCCGCCGGCGGGAGCTGGGCGGCGGCGGGCGACGGGCGGAAGCCCCAGTTCGCGGGCAGACCGATCGCGAGCCCGGACCCGGCGGTGACCAGCGGCAGCCCCTGGACCGCCGCACCCATGCGCACGAGGTCGTCGTTGGAGACGGCGTCGACGATCGCTGTGGCGACGCCGTTCGCACGCAGCTCGGCGATGCGGGACCGGATCGCCTCGGCGCCGTCGGCGACGACCGTGTGGTCGATGAGGCCGACCGGCCGGATCGTCTGGGCGCCGAGTACGGAGACCAGGTTGGAGTCGGTCATCGGCGTGAGCGGGTGGTTCCGCATGCCGCTCTCGGCGAGCAGGACGTCTCCGACGAAGAGATGGCCCTTGAAGACCGTGCGCCCGTTGTCGGGGAAGGCCGGGGTGGCGATGGTGAAGTCGGTGCCGAGCGCTTCCATCAGGGCCTCGGTGACCGGCCCGATGTTGCCGGCCGGCGTCGAGTCGAAGGTGGAGCAGTACTTGAAGTAGATCTGCTCGGCGCCGGCGGAACGGAGCCAGGCGAGCGCCCGCAGCGAGGCGTCGACGGCCTCGGCGGCCGGGACGGTCCGCGACTTGAGGGCGATGACGACGGCGTCGGCGTCCACGTCGTGGCCGGTTCCGGGTACGTCGATCAGCTGGACGACGCGCATGCCCGCGCGCACCAGGTTGTTGGCCAGGTCCGTGGCGCCGGTGAAGTCGTCGGCGATGCAGCCGAGTCGGATGGTCATGTCAGCCCTCGGCCTTCGGCAGGTCGACGCCCGGGAAGATCTTGATGACCGCGCTGTCGTCCTCGCGGCCGAACCCGGCCGCCGACGCCTGCAGGAACATCTGGTGCGCCGTCGCGGCGAGCGGGAGCGGGAACCGCTCGGGACGGGCGGCGTCGAGGACGAGCCCGAGGTCCTTGACGAAGATGTCGACCGCGGACAGCGGCGTGTAGTCGCCGGCGAGGACGTGGGCCATGCGGTTCTCGAACATCCACGAGTTGCCCGCGCTGTGCGTGATGACCTCGTAGAGCGCCTCGGCCGGTACGCCGGCCTTGATGCCGAGGGCCATCGCCTCGGCCGCGGCGGCGATGTGCACACCGGCCAGGAGCTGGTTCACGATCTTGACCTTCGAGCCGAGTCCGGCGCGGTCCCCCAGGCGGTAGACCGTGCCGCTCATGGCCTCCAGGAACGGGTCGGCGAGCTCGTACGCCGCGGCCGAGCCGGAGGTCATCATCGTGAGTTCGCCGACGGCGGCACGGGCGGCGCCGCCGGAGATGGGGGCGTCCAGGTAGAGCACGCCCCGCTCGGCGAGGCGCCCCTCGAGCTCCTCGGACCAGCCGGGGTCGACGGTGGAGCACATCACGAAGACGGCACCCGGGCGCAGCCGGTCGGCCGCCCCGTCGGCGCCGAACAGCACGGACTCGACCTGTGCCGCGTTGACGACGACGCCGACCAGGACGTCCACGGCGGCCGCCAGGTCGCCGGTGGTGGCGTAGGCCGTCCCGCCTTCCCGGGCGAAGCCCTCGGCCACGTCCGGCCGCAGGTCGTGGACCGCGACGTCATGCCCGGCGGCCCGCAGACTGCGGGCCATCCCCAGGCCCATGGCCCCGAGTCCCACCACGCCGACGCGCGGACGTGTCGGCCTGTCCTGGTCGTTCATGCCCCTACCTCGTCTCGCTGTGCCTCCGGAGCGCGAGCCCAGAAGGTGATCGGGTCATATGATGACCTGAGGATGCAGAGCAGTCCACTGTGAGGCCCGTCACATTGCATCGGATTGCGCGCTGCGCAACGCAGAAAGCGGCGGTACGCCTGTCAGAGGCGTACCGCCGCCGAGGTTCGGGGCGTCATGAACGGCGTCATGAACGAGGGGCCGGCGGTACCGAAGGGACTGGTGGTCGGCGCCCGCCGGCCGTCAGGTCCGGTCAGACTCCGTCCGGGTCCGCGCGCTCGAGCGCCGGGCGCGAGCCGGGCGCCGACTCGGTGAGGAGGTAGTCCGCCGCAGCGCGGTCCGTCACCAGGCTGGTGACCAGACCGGAGCGGAGCACCGCGCCGATCGCCGCCGCCTTGCGCTGACCGCCCGCGATCGCCACGACCTCGGGGATCCGGCGCAGCCGGTCGGCCTCGACCGTGATGCAGCGCTCGCCCAGGTCACGCCCGACCCGGCGCCCTTCGGTGTCGAAGAGGTGCGCGGACATCTCGGCGGCGACGCCGAGGGAGGCGTAATGGGCGCGCTCCTCGTCCGAGAGCATGTCGTGCACGGTCGAGATGCCCGGCTCCCAGGAGCCGATGGACACACAGGCGACGGTGACCTTGTCGAAGTACTCGAAGGCCCGGGCGATACCGGTCTGGTTCCGCAGCGCGGCCGCCGTCGCGGGGTCGGGCAGCAGCATCGGCGCGTAGATGGGGTGCGCCTCGCCGCCGGAGACCTGGGCGGCACGCCGTACCGCCTCGACCGAGCCGCGCTCGGCGGTCCCCGCGTCGTACACGCCCGTGAGCTGCACGACCGTGCACGGGGGCAGCCTGTCGAGGGCCGCCGCCATGTGGATGGTGGAGCGGCCCCACGCCAGGCCGAGGACGTCGCCCTCGTTGACGAGCTCGCCGAGCAGGTCGGCCGCGACCTCGCCGAGGTTCTCCGGGTCGGGCGACTCGTCCTCGCCCTCGGCCGGGGACTCGACGACGACGGCGTGCCGGAGCCCGTAGCGGGCACGGAGCGCGTCGGAGCGCTCGGCGTCCAGCTCCGCGGGTACGCGGATCTCGATCCGTACGAGGTCGCGTTCGAGGGCGGTCTCCAGGACCCGGGCCACCTTGAAGCGGCTGACGCCGAACTCCTCGGCGATCTGGATCTTGGACTTGCCCTCGAGGTAGAAGCGGCGGGCCATGGCCGCCGCCTGCACCAGCTCCGCGGGTCCCATCCGCAGGGCTGACCGTCCCGCCGAGATTCCCGCCACCGCGATCTCCTTAGCTCTGTTCTCGTACCGCTGCTCAGTGCTGCTGCCGTGCTGCTGCTGTGCTGGTCGTGCGGTCCTGCTGTGCTGCTTGTCGTTCACACTCTGGACTCGCCGTTCATCCTGTCAGATCCGGCGGGCCCTGATCGGTCCTGTCGACGCTCCGACGGACCGCGTTCATCTGGCCGAGGCTCAGTGGCCACACGCCCACGCCGCCGAGGCGATGGTGGACTCGGCCTTCGCGCGGAGCGAGCGGACCGCCTCGGCCGGGTCGGCGGCGCCGTAGACCGCAGAGCCGGCGACGAAGACGTCCGCGCCGGCCTCGGCGCAGCGCTCGATGGTGGATTCGGCGACCCCGCCGTCGACCTGCAGCCACAGCTCGAGGCCGTGCTTGGAGATCAGCTCACGGGTACGACGGATCTTGGGGAGCATGATGTCGAGGAAGGCCTGCCCGCCGAAGCCGGGCTCGACGGTCATGATCAGCAGCATGTCGAGCTCGGGGAGCAGGTCCTCGTACGGCTCGATGGGCGTCGCGGGCTTCAGAGCCATCGACGCCCGCGCGCCCTTCGCCCGGATCTCCCGCGCGAGACGCACGGGCGCGGCCGCCGCCTCGACGTGGAAGGTGACGGACCCGGCACCTGCCTCCACGTACTGCGGGGCCCAGCGGTCAGGGTCCTCGATCATGAGGTGGCAGTCCAGCGGGGTGCCCGTCGCGCGGCTGAGCGACTCGACGATCGGCACGCCGAGCGTCAGATTGGGCACGAAGTGGTTGTCCATGACATCGACATGCAGCCAGTCGGCACCCTCGACGGCCTTCGCCTCCTCGGCGAGGCGGGCGAAGTCTGCGGACAGGATGCTGGGGTTGATCTGCGCCATGTGCCAAGCCTGCCATGTTCTTGGGCACTTCTTTGCCGCGGAGCGGTTTCGGACCGGGATCCGCGCGGGTTCGGTACGGATTCGGCCCGGATTCGGCCCGGATTCCCCGCGCGCTCCGCCGATCCCGACCGTCCACATGCCGGACGCGGGGCCGTTCGGCCCGCGCCTCTCGGGCGTCAGGCCGTACGGCGGAGCAGCGCCAGGTACATCGCGTCCGTGCCGTGGAGGTGGGGCCACAGCTGGACGTCCGGGCCGTCGCCGAGTCCGGGAACGCCGGCCATCAGCGGGCGGACGTCGATCCACTCCGCCTCGACGGCCGGGCCGCCGCGGCCCTTGAGGACGTCCTCGACGACCACGCGGGTCTCCGCCAGGTGCGGCGAGCAGGTCGCGTACCCGACGACTCCCCCGACGCGGACCGCCGACAGCGCCTCGCGCAGCAGACCGCGCTGGAGCGGGGCGAAGCCGTCCATGTC
Organism: Streptomyces sp. NPDC056222; assembly: GCF_042264065.1. Taxonomy (NCBI): domain Bacteria; kingdom Bacillati; phylum Actinomycetota; class Actinomycetes; order Kitasatosporales; family Streptomycetaceae; genus Streptomyces; species Streptomyces sp. NPDC056222. Next base: position 8,412 of record NZ_JBHJTL010000095.1, read on the forward strand.
CTCCGGGCGGCGGCGCCATCGTGCCTCGGGGCGACGGCGCAGCGCGCCGAGGCCGGAGCACGGAACGTCCATGAGGACCCGGTCGAAGGAGCCCGGACGCCACGGCGGGCGCGTGCCGTCGGCGGCGATGACCTGGTACGGGCCGGGGTTGCCGGCCAGCGCGCGCTCGACGAGGCGGGCGCGGTGGGGCTGCTTCTCGGAGGCGAGCAGGGAGGCACCTCGCTGCGCGGCAAGGGCTCCGAGCAGCGCGGCCTTGCCACCGGGGCCCGCGCAGCCGTCGAGCCAGCGCTCGTCGCGACCCTCCAGGGGCGCGTTGGCCAGCGCGATGGCGACCAGCTGGCTGCCCTCGTCCTGGACGCCGGCCCGCCCCTCCTTCACGGCCTCGATGGCGCCGGGCTCGCCGCCCTCGGCCAGCCGGACCGCGTACGGGGACCAGCGGCCGGGCAGCGTGTCCTCGCCGGTGAGCTCCTCGGTGGTGGCGCGCCCGGGCCGGGCCACGAGCGTGACCTCGGGCCGCTCGTTGTCGGCCTCCAGCAGGTCCTCGATGCCGGCCCGCCCGCCGCCGAGGGCGTCCCAGAGCGCGGAGACGACCCAGCGGGGGTGGGAGTGGACGACCGCGAGATGGTCCTCGGCGTCGTCCTCGTACGGCGGGGCGACCTGCGCGACCCAGGTGTCGAGGTCGTTCTGCGCGATCTTCCGCAGAACGGCGTTCACGAACTTGGCCCGCCCGTCCCCGAGCACCACCCGCGCCAGCTCCACGCTCGCCGAGACGGCCGCGTGGCTCGGAATGCGTGTACCGAGCAGCTGGTGCGCGCCGAGCGACAGCACGTCGAGGACCGGTGGATCGACCTCCCGCAGCGGCCGGTCGATGCACGCCGAGACGATCGCGTCGTACGTCCCCTGGCGCCGCAGCGTCCCGTAGACGAGCTCGGTCGCGAGCGCGGCGTCCCGCCCGTCGAAGTCGCCCTTCTCCCGGGCCTTCTTCAGCAGCGGCGGCAGCACGAGATTCGCGTACGCGTCCCGCTCGTCGACCGCCCTGAGCGCCTCGAAGGCCAGGATCCTGACGGGATCCTTCTTGGGACGCCGGTACGGCTTGGGGGGACGGCGATTGGCCTGCTCGCTCAAAAGGTGCTCCGCTGACGAAGTGAGACGGTCGAACCCTCCAAGCCTACGTCCGTGCCGGCCACCCGCTCGCCCACCCGTCGGCCACCACCGCCCTGCTCGACGGTGCTACGCGCCGACCGTTTCCCCTGCGGCGATACGGACCCCACGAGCCCAGTCCGCCGCCCGCATGGGCTTCTTGCCCTGGGGCTGGACCCAGAGCAGTTCCACGGCGTACGAGCCGGTGCCGACGTACACGTTGTTCTTGCCGACCCCGAGCTCGCCCGGCGTCAGATCGGTACGGTCCGGGACGAGCGCCGCCTGGATCAGCTTGAGGCGCTCGCCGCGGAACAGGGTCCAGGCGCCCGGGGCGGGCGTGCAGCCGCGCACGACGCGGTCCACGCGCAGCGCCGGGGCCTTCCAGTCCACGTGGGCGTCCTCGACCTGGATCTTGGGGGCCAGCGTGATGCCGTCGGCCGGCTGCGGGACGGCCTTCAGGCTGCCGTCCTCGATGCCGTCCATCGTGGCGGCGAGCAGCCCGGCGCCGGCGAAGGCGAGTCGGGTCAGCAGGTCGCCACTGGTGTCGGTGGGGCGGACGTCCTCGGTGATCACGCCGTAGACCGGACCGGAGTCGAGCCCTTCCTCGATCTGGAACGTCGACGCGCCCGTGACCTCGTCGCCCGCCATCACGGCGTGCTGCACCGGCGCGGCGCCGCGCCAGGCCGGCAGCAGCGAGAAGTGGAGGTTGACCCAGCCGCGGGCCGGGATGTCGAGGGCGACCTTGGGCAGCAGCGCGCCGTAGGCCACGACCGGGCAGCAGTCGGGGGCGATCTCGCGGAGCCGCGCGAGGAACGCCTCGTCACGCGGCCGCGCCGGCTTGAGCACCTCGATCCCGGCCTCCTCCGCACGCTGGGCGACCGGGCTCGCGACCAGGTGCCGACCGCGGCCCGCGGGAGCGTCGGGACGGGTGACGACGGCGGCCACCTCGTGCCGACCGGAGGCGAGCAGGGCGTCCAGGGCGGGTACGGCGACCTCGGGGGTGCCTGCGAAGACCAGCTTCACTCGGGGAAACCTCGCATCTCGGGGCGGTGGGGTACCTCCCTGCTCGAGCGCAGCCGAGAGCTTGGGGGAGGGCAGCGCACCAGTCTAGAGGGCGGGGCGCGAGGGGGCGTACGTGAGCCTGAGCGCCCTGCGCATATGCGTGTACGCCCCCGCACCGTGACCCAATCCACGGGTGGCGCGTTGGTCAAGAGAGATTGACCGAAACGGGCCGCTGTCCTCTTCGCGGTCCCACCCTTTACACGCCGGTTCGAGAGGCTTTCACATGGCCGACCACGCCACCCACGACGCCCAAGCCCGGGCGAGTCTGCACCTGTTGGTGCGAGACATCGAGCGGGTCCGGCGGCAGGTGGACGCGCTGCGCACACTCACGGCCCAGCTGGGCAATGTCTACCGCCCGCGCCGCTCCGGCCCGTCGACGGGCTTCGTCGTCTACGGGCGGGCGCCCGCCCCGACCGTCCGGCTCGCCCAGGAGCTGCGGGACAGTGTCGAGACCTTGGTGACGGCGGCGGTCGACTTCGACCGCTCCCTCGGGTTCTCGTGGGACGCGGTGGGCTCCGCGCTCGGGGTGACGAAGCAGGCGGTCCACCGCCGCTACGGGGCGCGGCGCGCGCCTCAGCCGGGGGCGGTCGTGGAGTCGGACCGCGCCGCGGAGCCGGGCACGACCCGCACGCTGCCGGTGGTTCCGCCGGCCCGCACGATGCCGCCGCAGCCGACCTCCGCGACGCTCCGCGAAGACCCCCGCCCCCCGGCCTTCCCGGGCCCCCGCAACGGCTGACGCCGGCCGCCTGCGCGGGTTGTACACAGGGCCCCACAGCACGGTGCTCACCCTCCCCCGTCGCGGGACCCGTTCTGCCGGGGCGAGCCCCCCTCACCCCCCGGGGTTGCGCGTTGCGAAGGACGGTGCCCACCCTCAACCCCCGCCCGGGGTTGCGCCTTCCGCAGGACGGTGCCCACCCTCAACCCCCGCCCGGGGTTGCGCCTTCCGCAGGACAGTGCCCACCCTCAACCCCCGCTCTCGCCGGTTGTGGGCAGGCGTTCCGCAGGGCGGAACGGGTGGGCACAACCCCACGACGGCGCCGCACCCGTGCGCACCGTACGGGACCGGGAGCCTGGGCCCGGCAAGGGCACCGTTCCGTTGTGCCCACCCTCCCCCAGACTCCGTCCGGGGGGACCCCCAGCCCCAGCGGAACAGTTGCCCACAACGGGGGGTGGGTGGGCGAGGTCGTGAGGGCGGGCGCCGGCCCAGGCGACGCGGGCGCCTACGGCAGCGTGTTGGCGGCGGCCCGGGTGGCCACGGCCCGCGTGGACCGGCGCATGGCCGCCGCCCCCGGATCGCGGGTCGGAGCCGCCCGACGGGGCGCGCGTCAGCCGATGTCCGGAGGGTCCACCCGGACCCTCACCGGATCGCCCCCACCCCGTGCCAACCGCCCCGCCCGCGCCTTCTTCAAGGCCGCCGCCAGCGCCGCCCCGTTGCCCGGCGGGACGCGGACCAGGGCGCGTTCCCACTGCTCCCCCGGTGGGGTGTCCCCCGGCCGGCGGGGGCCGCCAGCGCGGACGACCGGGAGCGGGACCGGGCCCAACACCTCTGCGTCGTCCGGCAGTTCGGCCGCCGCGAGGAACGACACGACCGCCTCCGGCGGGCCGGACACCGCCGCCATCCGGGAGACCGGCGGGAAGCCCAGCTCGGCCCGCTCCGCCAGCTCGCGCTGGGCGTGGCCGACGGGGTCCCACCTCACGAGCGCCTGCACCGGCCGCAGCGTGGGTTCCGCGACCACCACCACCGTGCCGCCCTCACCCTGCCCGCGCACCAGCGAGGCCGCGTCTATCCAGCGCCGTAGCGCCTCCTCTCCCGCGCGCAGGTCGGGCCGGCCGAGCATCGCCCAGCCGTCGAGGAGCAGCGCGGCCGCGTAGCCGCCCTCGGCGACCGGCTCCGCGCCCGGCGTGGACACCACGAGCGCGGGCCGCCCCGGGACGGTGTCCAGGACGTGGTCCCGCCCCGACGTCCGCACCGGCACCGCGGGGAACGCCCGGCCGAGCTCCTCCGCCGTCCGCCGCGCGCCCACGACCTGGGCCCGCAGCCGTGTCGCGCCGCACTCCACGCAGTGCCAGTCCGGCGCTCCCCGCCCGCACCAGCCGCACCGCAGCTCCTGCTGCTCGGGCGCCTCCAGCGGCCCGGCGCAGTGCCGGCAGCGCGCAGGGGTCCGGCAGCGCTCGCACGCCAGCCTCGGTACGTAGCCGCGGCGCGGGACCTGGACGAGTACCGGACCGGTCTTCAGGCCCTCCCGTACCGCCTGCCAGGCGAGCGAAGGCAGCCGTGCGGCGCGCGCGGCCTCGTCTCGGGCGAGATCGGTGTCGCCGACGGTCCGTACGAGCGGGGCGGCCGCCCGCACCTGGTCGCGGCCGGCGATCAGCGGCGCGGCCCAGCCGGACTCGACGAGCTGCGCGGCCTCGACCGTGCAGCTGGTCGAACCGAGCAGGAAGGCGCACCTGTCGTGGGCGGCGCGCAGCAGCAGCACATCACGCGCGTGGGGCTGCGGCGCGTGCGGCTCGCTGTGGCTGCCGTCCCCGTCGTCCCAGATGGCGACGAGCCCGAGGTCCCGTACGGGCGCGAACATCGCCGCCCGGGTACCGACGACCGCGCGCACGGAGCCCCGCCGTACCGCGAGCCACTGCGCGTACCGCTTCTCCGGTCCGGTCTCGGCGGTGAGCAGCGCGTGCCGTCCCGGCCCCAGGAGCGCCGTCAGCGCGGCGTCCACGCGTCCGGCGGCCCGTCCGTCGGGTACGACGACGAGCGCGCCCCGCCCGGAGGCGAGCGCCGCGCCCACGGCGCGGGCCAGCTCCTCGGCCCAGTACGGCCCCGGCAGCGCGTTCCAGACCGCCCGCGGGTCCCCGCCCCGGGCCAGGGCGTCCAGGAAGGCCGTGCCGCGCTCGTACCGCGCCCAGGTGCCCGCCTCGGGCGCGGCGGGCGGCGGCAGTGGCTCCGGGGACGCCTTGCCCTCCGCGCGGGCGCTGCGGGGCGGGATCGCCAGCTGGAGCACGTCCGCGAGGCTCCCCGCGTACCGGTCGGCGACGGCCCGCGCGAGCCCCAGGAGCTCTGTGCTCAGCACCGGCTCGGGCGACACCACGTCGGCGAGAGCGGCCAGCGCGCCCTTGTAGTCGGACTCGGCCCGCCGCTCGATCAGGAAGCCGTCGATCAGCCGCCCGCCCTCGCGCCGCCCGTCCCTGACCTGGTGCGCCCCGGCCCCGAACCGCACCCGCACCCGCACCCCGGGCTGGGCGACGGCGTCCAGCTCCTCGGGCACGGCGTAGTCGAAGAACTGGTCGAGGTGGAGCACCCCCTTGTTGACCACCACCCGCGCGACGGGCAGCTCCTTGGCCAACGCGGCCCCCCGCCACGTCCGCGGCTTGGCCCGCGGCACCTTCGCCTTCCGCACGGACTCCCGAATGAGCGCGAGCTGCTCGTGCGACTCACCGGCCGCACCCTCGGGCGTCTCGTTCTCGCTGCTCACAGCCACATACCTACCAGACCCCACCGACACCCGGCCCGGGGCCGGACGCGCGGAAGCCCGGCTCCCCCACGAGGGTGCCGGGCTTCCGCATCGTGCCTTGTCGGCGCCTAGAGGCCCGCGGCCTTGCGCAGGGCCTCCACGCGGTCCGTGCGCTCCCAGGTGAAGTCGGGGAGCTCGCGGCCGAAGTGGCCGTACGCCGCGGTCTGGGCGTAGATCGGGCGGAGCAGGTCGAGGTCGCGGATGATCGCGGCCGGGCGGAGGTCGAAGACCTCGCCGATGGCGTTCTCGATCTTCTCGGTCTCGATCGTGTTGGTGCCGAAGGTCTCGACGAAGAGGCCCACGGGCTCCGCCTTGCCGATCGCGTACGCGACCTGGACCTCGCAGCGCGAGGCGAGGCCCGCGGCCACGACGTTCTTGGCGACCCAGCGCATGGCGTAGGCGGCCGAGCGGTCGACCTTGGACGGGTCCTTGCCGGAGAAGGCACCGCCGCCGTGACGGGCCATGCCGCCGTAGGTGTCGATGATGATCTTGCGGCCGGTGAGGCCGGCGTCGCCCATCGGGCCGCCGATCTCGAAGCGCCCGGTCGGGTTGACCAGCAGGCGGTAGCCCTCGGTGTCGAGCTTGATGCCGTCTTCCAGGAGCTGCTTGATGACGTGCTCGACGACGAACTCACGGATGTCGGGCGCGAGCAGCGACTCGAGGTCGATGTCGGAGGCGTGCTGCGAGGAGACCACGACCGTGTCGAGGCGGACGGCCTTGTCGCCGTCGTACTCGATGGTGACCTGGGTCTTGCCGTCGGGGCGCAGGTACGGGATGGTCCCGTTCTTGCGGACCTCGGTCAGCCGGCGGGAGAGCCGGTGCGCGAGGTAGATCGGGAGGGGCATCAGCTCGGGGGTCTCGTCCGACGCGTAGCCGAACATCAGGCCCTGGTCGCCGGCGCCCTGCTTGTCCAGCTCGTCCTCGTCGCCCTCGACGCGCTTCTCGTACGCCGTGTCGACGCCCTGCGCGATGTCCGGGGACTGCGACCCGATGGAGACCGAGACGCCGCAGGACGCGCCGTCGAAGCCCTTCTTCGAGGAGTCGTACCCGATCTCGAGGATCTTGTTCCGTACGAGGGTGGGGATGTCGGCCCACGCCTTCGTGGTCACCTCACCGGCGACGTGCACGAGGCCGGTGGTGATCAGCGTCTCGACGGCGACGCGGGAGGTGGGGTCCTCGCGGAGGAGCGCGTCGAGAATGGTGTCGCTGATCTGGTCAGCGATCTTGTCGGGGTGACCTTCGGTCACGGACTCCGAAGTGAACAGACGACGGGACACAATGCTCCCTGGGGTTGCAGCGGCTGCTGGCTGAACAATGTCGGACGGCAGGGGGCTGCGCCCCGCGACGTTCCGCGACCAGTCTATCGGGCGTGCTCGGGCATTGGGCCAGGTGTCTCGCAAGGTGGGAGCCGGAGGCTCATGAAATCCGGCCTCACACGCATCACGAGCACCCGTTCAGATCCCCCGAGAGGACCGGATTCCCGGGATTTCACTCCGCCGAGTCGGTGAATTCCGGACGATCGGAGGATTTCCCGGAATTCTCCGCGGGCATGGTCCGCAGGCGTGGTGCGACCAGGTCCCAGACCGTTTCCGCGAGGGCTTCCTTCGGTCCGTACGGTACGGGCGTGTCGGTGCCGTCGGCGCTGAGCACCACGGCCTCGTTCTCCTCGGATCCGAAGGTCTTGCGTTCCCCCACCTCGTTGACCACGAGCAGGTCACAGCCCTTGCGGCGGAGCTTTTCCCGGCCGTTGGCGAGGACGTCGTCGGTCTCGGCGGCGAAGCCGACGATCAGCTGGCCGGGAACCGCCCGGTCGGCGGAGATCTCGGCGAGGATGTCGGGGTTGCGGACCAGTTCGACGGTGGGCGCCTCGACGCCGTCCCGCTTCTTGATCTTCCCCGATGCGTAGACCGCCGGGCGGAAGTCCGCGACGGCGGCCGCCATGACCACGGCGTCGGCGTCGGCCGCCGCCTTGAGGACGGCCTCGCGCAGCTGGATCGCGGTGCCCACGTGGACCACGTCGACGCCGGCCGGATCCGGGATGCCGGTGTTGGCCTCGACGAGGGTGACCCGGGCGCCACGGGCGGCGGCGGCCTTGGCCAGGGCGTAGCCCTGCTTGCCGGAGGAGCGGTTGCCCAGGTAGCGGACGGGGTCGAGGGGCTCACGGGTGCCGCCCGCGCTGACCACGACATGGCGGCCGACGAGGTCGGGTGCGGCGGTGCCGCGGGCGAGGATCCGACGGCAGACCTCGAAGATCTCGGCGGGGTCCGGCAGCCGGCCCTTGCCGGTGTCGACGCCGGTCAGTCGGCCGACGGCGGGCTCGATGACGACGGCGCCGCGGCGGCGCAGCGTGGCCACGTTCTCCTGGGTGGCCGGGTGCTCCCACATCTCGGTGTGCATCGCCGGCGCGAAGACGACCGGACAGCGGGCGGTGAGCAGCGTGTTCGTCAGGAGGTCGTCGGCGAGGCCGTGGGCGGCCTTGGCGAGCATGTCGGCCGTGGCGGGGGCCACGACGACGAGGTCGGCGGCCTGCCCGATCCGTACGTGCGGGACCTCGTGGACGGACTCCCACACCTCGGTGGAGACGGGGTTGCCGGAGAGGGCCGACCAGGTGGCCGCGCCGACGAAGTTCAGGGCCGAGGCGGTCGGCACGACGCGTACGTCGTGGCCGGACTCGGTCAGCCGCCGGAGCAGCTCACAGGCCTTGTACGCGGCGATGCCGCCGCTGACCCCCAGAACGACCTTCGGCTTGGTCACCACTGCCACTCCCCGCACTCGGATGCGTACTCGGATGCGTACGTCTCCATGAGACACCACAGGCCCGGCGGTTGTTCCGCCGGGCCTGAGGTGATGAACGTTACGTGCTTACTGCGCCGGGCCCTCGATGGCCTCGGAGGTCAGCAGACCCGCGTTGATCTCGCGCAGGGCGATCGAGAGCGGCTTCTCGTGGACGTGGGTGTCGACGAGCGGACCGACGTACTCGAGCAGGCCCTCGCCGAGCTGCGAGTAGTACGCGTTGATCTGACGCGCGCGCTTGGCCGCGTAGATCACGAGGCTGTACTTCGAGTCGGTGGCCTCGAGCAGCTCGTCGATCGGCGGGTTGATGATGCCCTCGGGCGCGGTGATGGAAGAGGACACGCTCTAGCCTTCCGAAGAAACTTCTGGGTGAGCTGATCGGGATGATCAGATCCAGGTGATCAGAAAAAGATCAAACAACGTTCATCAAGGCTAGCAGCTCACGGGCCACGTCCTCGACGGAGGTGTTGACCAGGGTGGTGTCGAACTCCGTCTCGGCGGCCAGTTCGATCTTGGCGGCCTCCAGCCGGCGCTCGATGACCTCGGGCGACTCGGTGCCGCGGCCGGTGAGCCGGCGGACCAGCTCGTCCCAGCTCGGCGGGGCCAGGAAGACCAGCTGCGAATCCTGCATGGACTCCTTGACCTGACGGGCGCCCTGGAGGTCGATCTCCAGGAGAACCGGCTCGCCGGCCTCCAGGCGCTCCAGGACCGCCGCACGCGGCGTGCCGTAGCGGTTGCCCGCGAACTCGGCCCACTCGAGGAGTTCCCCGTTGGCGACCAGCTTGTCGAATTCGTCGTCCGTGACGAAGAAGTACTGGACGCCGTGCTTCTCGCCGGGTCGCGGCTTTCGTGTCGTGGCCGACACCGAGAGCCAGACCTCGGGGTGGACCTTGCGCATATGAGCGACGACCGTGCTCTTGCCCACCCCGGAGGGGCCGGAGAGCACGGTCAGCCGCGGACGTACCTCTGCTGCCATGCAGCGATTATTCCAGCTTTACGGGGGTGCCTGGGACGGCAGTCCCGTCTCAGGCGCCGGTGCTGCCGAACTCGCGCTCCAGGGAGGCGATCTGGTTGGAACCGAGCCCGCGCACACGACGGCTCTCGGAGATACCGAGCCGCTCCATGATCTGCTTGGCGCGGACCTTGCCCACGCCCGGGAGCGACTCCAGCAGCGCGGAGACCTTCATCTTGCCGATGACGTCGTTCTCCTGGCCGGTCTTGATCACCTCGTGGAGGGAGGCGCCGGAGTGCTTGAGTCGATTCTTGACCTCGGCCCGCTCCCGGCGAGCCGCGGCGGCCTTTTCGAGCGCGGCTGCGCGCTGTTCAGGGGTAAGGGGCGGAAGAGCCACGCCTACGTCACCTCGGATGTCGAACTGTCGGATACGGACCGGTGAGGAACCTGGACGCCCCACACCAGTGGAGCAACGACCAACGTGGGTAACCGCTGAACGCTGACTCTGCCCCGGAGACTAGCGGCCAATGCCTCTCCAGTCAGCGAGAACAAGCGAAAAGTCCTGGTCAGCATCGACCGACCAGGACTTTTCGGGCATAACGACCGGGTTTTGAGCCAAGTTCTTGTCACAGAGTGAGACGGCCCCGACCTGCGGATTGGCCCGGCGGGCGGTCAGGAGCCGACGGCCTCGCGGATTTCGGTCGCGTACCGCTCGGCGGAGGCCCGCAGGGCCGCGGCGTCCGGACCGTGCTTCAGGACGCCTCGGCTGACGTTCGGGACCACATTGCGGACCGCCGCGCCGAAGACGGCCGGGAGATCGGCCGGGGTGGCACCCTGGGCGCCGATGCCGGGAGCCAGGAGCGGGCCGTTGATGTCCAGGTCGAAGGAGGACAGGTCGCCGAGCGTCGCGCCGACGACCGCGCCGAAGGAGCCCATCGGGGTCTCCCCCGCGTTCTCCTCCGCGAGGTGGGCCAGCATGGTCGCGCCGATCGTACGGCCGTCCTCGCGCACCGCCCGCTGGACCTCCGCGCCCTCCGGGTTGGAGGTGAGGGCCAGGACGAAGAGGCCCGCGCCGGACTTCCTCGCCAGGTCGACGGCCGGCTTCAGCGAGCCGTAGCCGAGGTACGGGGAGACCGTGAGGGCGTCCGAGAAGAGCGGGGAGTCCTTCCGGAGGAAGGTCTCGGCGTAGGCGGCCATCGTGGAGCCGATGTCGCCGCGCTTGGCGTCCATCACGACCAGGCCGCCCGCTGCCCGCAGCTCGGCGACGGCGCGCTCCAGGACGGCGACACCGCGCGAGCCGAAGCGTTCGAAGAACGCGGACTGCGGCTTGAAGACGGCGACGGTCTCGGCGAGGGCCTCCACCACGGTGTACGTGAAGCGCTCCAGACCGGCGATGTCGTCGCCGAGGCCCCAGGAGTCGAGGAGCGCGGCGTGCGGGTCGATGCCGACGCAGAGCGGGCCGCGCTCGTCCATGGCGGAGCGCAGCCGGGTTCCGAAGGAGAGAGTCACTTGGCGGCGGCCTTTCGGTTGTCGGCGCCGACGGCCTCGGCGAGGGTGGCGTACGGGGAGGCGGCGAGGCGCGCCGCGAGGCCCTTGTGGATGGCGCGGGCGTAGAACGGGCCCTCGTAGATGAAGGCGCTGTAGCCCTGGATCAGGCTGGCGCCGGCCAGGATGCGCTGCCAGGCGTCCTCGGCGTTCTCGATGCCGCCGACGCCCACGAGGACCAGCCGGTCCCCCACGCGCGCGTGGAGGCGCCTGAGGACCGCGAGGGAGCGCTCCTTGACGGGCGCGCCGGACAGGCCGCCGGTCTCCTTGATCAGCGCCGGGTCGGACTTCAGACCCAGGCCCTCGCGGGCGATGGTGGTGTTGGTGGCGATGATGCCGTCGAGGCCGAGTTCCAGGGCCAGGTCGGCGACCGCGTCGACGTCCTCGTCCGCGAGGTCGGGGGCGATCTTGACCAGGAGCGGGACGCGGCGGTCGGTGACGGTGCGGTCGGCCGCTTCCCGTACCGCGGTGAGCAGCGGGCGGAGCGACTCGGTGGCCTGGAGGTTGCGCAGGCCGGGAGTGTTCGGCGAGGAGACGTTCACGACCAGGTAGTCGGCGTGCGCGGCGAGGCGCTCGGTGGACTTCACGTAGTCGGCGGCCGCCTCGGCCTCCGGCACGACCTTGGTCTTGCCGATGTTGACGCCCACGACGGTCCTGAAGACCGGCACGCGCGCGTGGAGGCGGGCGGCGACGGCGGCGGAGCCCTCGTTGTTGAAGCCCATGCGGTTGATCAGGGCGCGGTCCGGGACCAGCCGGAAGAGGCGCTTCTTGGGGTTGCCGGGCTGGGCCTCGCCGGTGACCGTGCCGATCTCGACGTGGTCGAAGCCGAGCATCGACATGCCGTCGATCGCGACGGCGTTCTTGTCGAAGCCGGCGGCGAGGCCGAAGGGGCCGTGCATCCGCAGGCCGAGGGCCTCGGTGCGCAGCTCCTTGTGGCGGGGCGCGAGGACCGCGGCGACGAAGGTGCGCAGGACGGGGACGCGGGCGGCGAGGCGGATCCAGCGGAAGGCCAGGTAGTGGGCCTTCTCGGGGTCCATGCGCTTGAAGACGAGGTTGAAGAAGAACTTGTACATGTGGGTGTCCTCAGCAAGAGGGGGACACCGTTTCCGGTGTCCCCCTCGTGGGTTGCTAGTCGCGGGCCGCGATCAGGTGTTCGGCGTGTTCCTGGAGCGAGCGGACGCCGACATCGCCGTGGTTGAGCGCGTCGATGCCCTGGACGGCCGCGGCGAGCGCCTGGACCGTGGTGAGGCACGGGACGGAGCGGGCCACCGCCGCCGTACGGATGTCGTAGCCGTCGAGGCGGCCGCCGGTGCCGTACGGGGTGTTGACGATCAGGTCGACCTGGCCGTCGTGGATCAGCTGGACGATCGTCTTCTCGCCGTTCGGGCCCTCGCCCTCGGACTGCTTGCGCACGATCGTGGCGTTGATGCCGTTGCGCTTGAGCACCTCCGCCGTGCCCGAGGTGGCCATCAGCTCGAAGCCGTGGGCGACCAGCTCGCGCGCCGGGAAGATCATCGAGCGCTTGTCGCGGTTGGCGACGGAGATGAACGCGCGGCCCTTGGTGGGCAGCGGGCCGTAGGCGCCGGCCTGCGACTTGGCGTAGGCCGTGCCGAAGACCGCGTCGATGCCCATGACCTCGCCGGTCGAGCGCATCTCCGGGCCGAGGACGGTGTCCACACCGCGGCCGTGCACGTCGCGGAAGCGGCTCCACGGCATCACGGCCTCCTTGACGGAGATCGGCGCGTCGAGCGGCAGGGTGCCGCCGTCGCCGGTCTTCGGCAGCAGGCCCTCCTCGCGCAGCTCGGCGATGGTGGCGCCGAGCGAGATGCGGGCGGCGGCCTTCGCGAGCGGGACGGCGGTCGCCTTCGAGGTGAAGGGGACGGTCCGGGAGGCGCGCGGGTTGGCCTCCAGGACGTAGAGGATGTCACCGGCCATGGCGAACTGGATGTTGATCAGTCCGCGGACCCCGACGCCCTTGGCGATGGCCTCGGTGGAGGCGCGCAGGCGCTTGATGTCGAAGCCGCCGAGGGTGATCGGGGGCAGGGCGCAGGCCGAGTCGCCGGAGTGGATACCGGCCTCCTCGATGTGCTCCATGACGCCGCCGAGGTAGAGCTCGTGGCCGTCGTAGAGCGCGTCGACGTCGATCTCGATGGCGTCGTCCAGGAAGCGGTCGACCAGGACCGGCCGGGTGGGGCTGATCTCGGTGGACTCGGCGATGTACGACTCCAGGCGGGTCTCGTCGTAGACGATCTCCATGCCGCGGCCGCCGAGCACGTACGAGGGGCGTACGAGGACGGGGTAGCCGATCTCGTCGGCGATGGCCTTGGCGCCGGCGAAGGTGGTCGCGGTGCCGTGCTTGGGGGCCGGGAGGCCGGCGTCGGCGAGGACCTGGCCGAAGGCGCCGCGGTCCTCGGCGGCGTGGATGGCCTCCGGGGAGGTGCCGACGACCGGCACGCCGTTGTCCTTGAGCGCCTGGGACAGACCCAGCGGGGTCTGGCCGCCGAGCTGGACGACGACACCGGCGACGGGGCCGGCCAGCGTCTCGGCGTGGACGATCTCCAACACGTCCTCGAGCGTCAGCGGCTCGAAGTACAGGCGGTCGGAGGTGTCGTAGTCCGTCGAGACGGTCTCCGGGTTGCAGTTGACCATCACGGTCTCGTAGCCCGCGTCGCTGAGCGCGAAGGAGGCGTGGACGCAGGAGTAGTCGAACTCGATGCCCTGGCCGATGCGGTTCGGGCCGGAGCCCAGGATGATCACCGCGGGCTTCTCGCGCGGGGCGACCTCGCTCTCCTCGTCGTAGGACGAGTAGAAGTACGGGGTCTTGGCGGCGAACTCGGCGGCGCAGGTGTCGACCGTCTTGTAGACCGGGCGGACACCGAGCGCGTGCCGGACCTCGCGGACGACGTCCTCGCGCAGGCCGCGGATCTCGGCGATCTGGGCGTCGGAGAAGCCGTGGCGCTTGGCCTCGGCCAGGATCTCCGGGTGCAGCTTCTCGACGGCTGCCAGCTCGTCGGCGATCTCCTTGATCAGGAAGAGCTGGTCGACGAACCAGGGGTCGATCTTCGTGGCGTCGAAGACCTCCTGGGGGGTGGCGCCGGCGCGGATGGCCTGCATGACGGTGTTGATGCGGCCGTCGGTCGGGCGGACCGACTCGCGCAGCAGCTCGTCCTTGTCGCCGGGCTCGCCAACGAAGGTGAACTGCGAGCCCTTCTTCTCCAGCGAGCGGAGGGCCTTCTGGAGCGCCTCGGTGAAGTTCCGGCCGATGGCCATGGCCTCGCCGACCGACTTCATGGTCGTGGTCAGCGTGGAGTCGGCGGAGGGGAACTTCTCGAAGGCGAAGCGCGGGGCCTTGACGACGACGTAGTCGAGCGTGGGCTCGAAGGACGCCGGGGTCTTCTCCGTGATGTCGTTCGGGATCTCGTCCAGCGTGTAGCCGACGGCGAGACGGGCCGCGATCTTGGCGATCGGGAAGCCGGTCGCCTTGGAGGCGAGGGCGGAGGAGCGGGAGACGCGCGGGTTCATCTCGATGACGATGATCCGGCCGTCGTCAGGGTTGACCGCGAACTGGATGTTGCAGCCGCCGGTGTCGACGCCGACCTCGCGGATGATCGCGATGCCGATGTCGCGCAGCCGCTGGTACTCGCGGTCGGTGAGGGTCATCGCCGGGGCGACGGTGATGGAGTCACCGGTGTGGACGCCCATCGGGTCGAAGTTCTCGATGGAGCAGACGACCACGACGTTGTCGTTCTTGTCGCGCATCAGCTCCAGCTCGTACTCCTTCCAGCCGAGGATGGACTCCTCCAGGAGCACCTCGGTGGTGGGAGAGAGCGTGAGGCCCTGGCCGGCGATGCGGCGCAGCTCCTCCTCGTCGTGGGCGAAGCCGGAGCCGGCGCCACCCATGGTGAAGGAGGGGCGGACGACGACGGGGTAGCCGCCGAGGGTGTCCACGCCCTTGAGGACGTCGTCCATGGAGTGGCAGATGACCGAGCGGGCGGACTCGCCGTAACCGATCTTGGCCTTGACGGCCTCGACGACACCCTTGAAGAGGTCGCGGTCCTCGCCCTTGTTGATGGCCTCGACGTTGGCGCCGATGAGCTCGACGCCGTACTTCTCCAGCACACCCTGCTCGTGCATGGAGATCGCGGTGTTGAGCGCGGTCTGGCCGCCGAGGGTGGGCAGGAGGGCGTCGGGGCGCTCCTTGGCGATGATCTTCTCGACGAACTCGGGGGTGATCGGCTCGACGTACGTGGCGTCGGCGATCTCCGGGTCGGTCATGATCGTCGCCGGGTTGGAGTTGACCAGGATGACCCGCAGGCCCTCGGCCTTGAGGATGCGGCAGGCCTGGGTGCCGGAGTAGTCGAACTCGGCGGCCTGGCCGATGACGATCGGGCCGGAGCCGATGACCAGGACGGACTGGATATCGGTGCGCTTAGGCACGCTCGGCCTCCATCAGGGATACGAAGCGGTCGAAGAGGTACGCGGCGTCGTGCGGGCCCGCGGCCGCCTCGGGGTGGTACTGGACGGAGAAGGCCGGCTGGTCGAGCAGCTGCAGGCCCTCCACGACGTTGTCGTTCAGGCAGACGTGCGAGACCTCGGCACGCCCGTAGGGGGTCTCGGAGACCTTGTCGAGGGGCGCGTCGACGGCGAAGCCGTGGTTGTGCGCGGTGACCTCGACCTTGCCGGTGGTGCGGTCCTGCACCGGCTGGTTGATGCCTCGGTGGCCGTACTTCAGCTTGTACGTACCGAAGCCGAGCGCGCGGCCGAGGATCTGGTTGCCGAAGCAGATGCCGAAGAGCGGCGTCCTGCGCTCCAGGACCGCCTGCATGACGGAGACCGGGTGGTCGGCGGTGGCCGGGTCGCCCGGGCCGTTGGAGAAGAACACGCCGTCCGGGGCGACCGCGTACACGTCCTCGACGGTCGCGGTGGCGGGCAGCACGTGGACCTCGATCCCGCGCTCGGCCATCCGGTGCGGGGTCATGCCCTTGATGCCGAGGTCGATCGCGGCGACGGTGAACTTCTTGGTGCCGATCGCGGGGACGACGTACGTCTCCTTGGTGGCGACCTCGGCGGAGAGGTCGGCGCCCTTCATCTCGGGGGCCTGGCGGACCTCGGCGAGCATGGTGCCCTCGTCGGGCAGCGCGTTGCCGGAGAAGATGCCGACGCGCATGGCGCCGCTCTCGCGCAGGTGGCGGGTGAGGGCGCGGGTGTCGATGCCGGAGATGCCGACGACGCCCTGGGCGGCCAGCTCCTCGTCCAGGGAGCGCCGGGCGCGCCAGTTGGAGGAGACGCGGGCGGGGTCGCGGACGACGTATCCGGAGACCCAGATACGGGAAGACTCGGGGTCCTCGTCGTTGACGCCGGTGTTGCCGACGTGCGGGGCCGTCATCACGACGACCTGGCGGTGGTACGACGGGTCGGTGAGGGTCTCCTGGTAGCCGGTCATGCCGGTGGAGAACACGGCCTCGCCGAAGGTCTCCCCCACGGCCCCGTAGGCGCGGCCGCGGAAGATGCGGCCGTCCTCCAGGACGAGTACGGCGGGAACCTTGGCGGTTCCCCTGGTGGAGGTCGTCATCGTGCGGTGCCTTCCGTCGTGCTTGCGTGGTTCATGGAGTTGATGGCCTCGACCCAGGCGGTGTGCTCGGCGGCGCGGTCGGACCGGAAGCCGGAGTCGAGGAGCTTCTCGCCGTGCGCCCAGGTGACGATCAGCAGCCCGCCCTCGGCGAGGACCTTGCCGGCGATGCCCTTGTCGAGGCGGGCCTCGCGCAGCGCGGCGGCGGGGACGAAGAAGTCGTTCGCTCCGGGGCGTACGACCTCGATCCCGGCCTCGGTGAGCGTGAGCTCGACGCGGCTGCGGGTGCCCAGACCGTGGGCGACGATCCGGTCGAGCCACTGCCCGGCGGTCGTCGAGCCGTGGTAGCGCCCGCTGAGGGTCAGTTTCGCCTCGCCGGGCGCGTCCGGCGCGCTGGGGAGCTCGGGGAGGTCCGACTGGAGGCTGCCGCGCCACTTCCATCCCTGGCGCATCAGCCAGTAGACGAACGCGATGAAGAGCAGGAGCCCGGCGACCCAGCCGAGCCGTCCGGCCCAGTCGGTCACCTCGGCCGACTTCTTCTCAGCCTCGGCTGCGAATTCGATGAGTGATGTCACGCCAGCTTCCCGTCCACGACCGTTGCACGGCCCCGCAGGAAGGTGTGGGTGACACGTCCCGGCAGCTCGCGGCCCTCGTAGGGGGTGTTGCGGCTGCGGGAGGCGAAGCCCGCGGGGTCCACGGGTCCACGGTATGCCGGATCGACCAGCGTCAGGTTCGCGGGCTCACCTGCCGAGACGGGGCGTCCGTGGCCCGCGGCCTGCCCGATCCGGGCGGGCTTGACGGACATGCGGTCGGCGACGCCGGCCCAGTCGAGCAGTCCGGTCTCGACCATCGTCTCCTGGACGACGGAGAGCGCGGTCTCCAGGCCGACCATGCCCATGGCGGCCGCGGCCCACTCGCAGTCCTTGTCCTCGTGCGGGTGCGGGGCGTGGTCCGTGGCGACGATGTCGATCGTGCCGTCGGCGAGGGCCTCGCGGAGCGCCATGACATCACGCTCGGTGCGCAGCGGCGGGTTGACCTTGTAGACCGGGTTGTAGCTCCGGACCATCTCGTCGGTGAGGAGGAGGTGGTGCGGGGTGACCTCGGCGGTGACGTCGATGCCGCGGGACTTGGCCCAGCGGACGATCTCGACCGAGCCGGCGGTGGAGAGGTGGCAGATGTGGACGCGGGAGCCGACGTGCTCGGCGAGGAGGACGTCGCGGGCGATGATCGACTCCTCGGCGACGGCGGGCCAGCCGCCGAGACCGAGCTCGGCGGAGACGATGCCCTCGTTCATCTGGGCGCCCTCGGTGAGGCGGGGCTCCTGGGCGTGCTGGGCGACGACTCCGCCGAAGGCCTTCACGTACTCCAGGGCGCGGCGCATGATCACGGCGTCGTCGACGCACTTGCCGTCGTCGGAGAAGACGGTGACGCCGGCGGCGGAGTCGTGCATGGCGCCGAGCTCGGCGAGCTTCTTGCCCTCGAGGCCGACGGTGACGGCGCCGATGGGCTGCACGTCGCAGTAGCCGGACTCCTTGCCGAGCCGGTAGACCTGCTCGACGACTCCGGCGGTGTCGGCGACCGGGAAGGTGTTGGCCATGGCGAAGACGGCCGTGAAGCCGCCGGAGGCGGCGGCGCGGGTGCCGGTGAGGACGGTCTCGGAGTCCTCGCGGCCGGGCTCGCGCAGGTGGGTGTGGAGGTCGACCAGACCGGGCAGGAGGATCTGCCCCTCGGCCTCGACGACCGTCGCGCCCTCGGCCGACAGGTCCGACCCGACCTGGGCGATGGTCTCGCCGTCGATCAGGACGTCCTGGGCCTCGCCGCCGAGGACCTTCGCACCGCGGATCAGGATCTTGCTCATGATTACTTGCTCTCCTCGGTACGAGTGACTGTGGCGGCGGGCTCGGAACCGCCGAGCAGCAGGTAGAGAACGGCCATGCGGATGGAGACGCCGTTGGCGACCTGCTCGACGACCGTGCAGCGGTCGGAGTCGGCGACCTCGGCGGTGATTTCCATGCCGCGGACCATGGGGCCGGGGTGCATGACGATGGCGTGCTCGGGCATCTTCGCCATCCGCTCGCCGTCGAGCCCGTACCGCCGCGAGTACTCGCGCTCGGTCGGGAAGAAGGCCGCGTTCATCCGCTCACGCTGCACACGCAGCATCATCACCGCGTCGGACTTCGGCAGCACGCTGTCGAGGTCGTAGCTGACGGCGCAGGGCCAGGTCTCGACGCCGACCGGCACCAGCGTGGGCGGGGCCACCAGGGTGACCTCGGCGCCGAGGGTGTGGAGCAGGTCGACGTTCGAGCGGGCGACCCGGCTGTGCAGGACGTCGCCCACCAGGGTGATGCGCTTGCCCGCGAGGTCCTGGCCGAGGCCGGCGTCGCGGCCGACGAGGCGGCGGCGCATGGTGAAGGCGTCCAGCAGGGCCTGGGTGGGGTGCTGGTGGGTGCCGTCGCCGGCGTTGATGACGGGGGCGTCGATCCAGCCGGAGGTGGCGAGCCGGTAGGGCGCGCCGGAGGCGCTGTGGCGGATGACGACGGCGTCGACGCCCATCGCCTCCAGGGTCTGGGCGGTGTCCTTGAGGGACTCGCCCTTGGAGACGCTGGAGCCCTTGGCCGCGAAGTTGATCACGTCGGCGGAGAGGCGCTTCTCGGCGGCCTCGAAGGAGATCCGGGTGCGGGTGGAGTCCTCGAAGAACAGGTTGCAGATCGTTCGGCCGCGCAGGGTGGGCAGCTTCTTGATCGGCCGGTCGGCCACCCGGGCCATCTCCTCGGCGGTGTCGAGGATGAGGACGGCGTCGTCGCGGGTGAGGTCGGCGGCCGAGATGAGGTGACGCATCATCGGGTTTCGCTCCGTGGTGGCGAGGTGTGAGGGCGTGCGGGCACGCAGGGGTGTGCCCTGGACCCGTCGGGGTGCCGGTACGGCTAG
The DNA here is from genome assembly GCF_042264065.1 of Streptomyces sp. NPDC056222. Classification (NCBI taxonomy): domain Bacteria; kingdom Bacillati; phylum Actinomycetota; class Actinomycetes; order Kitasatosporales; family Streptomycetaceae; genus Streptomyces; species Streptomyces sp. NPDC056222. Next base: position 27,910 of record NZ_JBHJTL010000095.1, read on the forward strand.
GAGGAGGGCTTGCTGCCGAGCAGGACGGTGTCGCGACCGTCCTCTTCGGCGAGCTGGACCTTGACCGTCTCCCGCAGCGACGTGGGGAGGTTCTTGCCGACGTAGTCGGCGCGGATCGGGAGTTCGCGGTGGCCTCGGTCGACGAGGACCGCGAGCTGGACGGCGCGAGGGCGGCCGATGTCGCCGAGCGCGTCGAGCGCGGCGCGGATCGTGCGGCCGGAGAAGAGCACGTCGTCGACGAGGACGACCAGGCGGCCGTCGATGCCGTCACCGGGGATCTCGGTGCGGCCGATGGCGCGCGCGGGCTTCATCCGCAGGTCGTCGCGGTACATGGTGATGTCGAGCGAGCCGACCGGGATGGTGCGTCCGGTGATCTCGGCGAGCTTGTCGGCCAGCCGGCGGGCGAGGAAGACGCCACGCGTGGGGATGCCGAGGAGAACCACGTCGTCCGCGCCCTTGGCGCGCTCGACGATCTCGTGGGCGATGCGGGTCAGTACCCGCGCGATGTCGGGGCCCTCGAGAACGGGCCGTGCGGCATCGGTCTGCTGCTGTGCGTCCATATGAAACGGACCTCCTTCTCCGCCTCACGGGACGGACCTTAAAGGACGTCGAAATTGCGCCACCGACTCTACCAGGGGCGGGCGACTCCCCAGCTCACCACCCTGCCGCCACTCCGGGCGCCGTCCCTCGGGAGGGGGCGGTATGGACCATTCGGCTTGACGGGAAAGAGTAACGCTGCGTAACCTCACAGTGAGTTACCAGCCAGGCGGCGGAGCCGCACGTTGTCTACAGCGTCCAGCGTCCGGGGAGCTATATGTCCAGCGAATACGCAAAGCAGCTCGGGGCCAAGCTCCGTGCCATCCGCACCCAGCAGGGCCTTTCCCTCCACGGTGTGGAAGAGAAGTCCCAGGGCCGCTGGAAGGCCGTCGTCGTCGGCTCGTACGAGCGCGGTGACCGCGCCGTGACGGTGCAGCGACTCGCCGAGCTTGCGGACTTCTACGGCGTTCCGGTGCAGGAGCTCCTGCCCGGCACGACCCCGGGCGGGGCCGCCGAGCCGCCGCCGAAGCTCGTTCTCGACCTCGAGCGACTTGCCCACGTCCCGCAGGAGAAGGCCGGCCCCCTGCAGCGCTACGCGGCGACGATCCAGTCGCAGCGCGGCGACTACAACGGAAAGGTGCTGTCGATCCGCCAGGACGACCTGCGCACGCTCGCCGTCATCTACGACCAGTCGCCCTCGGTGCTGACCGAGCAGCTGATCAGCTGGGGCGTCCTG
>NZ_JBHJTL010000096.1:0-29071 GCF_042264065.1 Streptomyces sp. NPDC056222
CCGCCGGCCCGTGGCCGGCGGCACTCCTGTTGCGCGCGCGGAGCGGGATGCGGACGTACGTGCCTAGGCTCCCGGCATGGTGAATCACGACTGGCGGACGGATCGGATCGGCAGTGCGCTGCGAGGGGAGAACCCGGCCGTGATGCGGCGCCTGGACGCCGGGTTCGCGGTGATCGGGGATGTGCAGTTTCTGCCGGGGTACTCGGTGCTGTTGGTGGACGATCCCTCGGTGGAGCGGCTGTCCGATCTCCCGAAGCTCGAGCGACTGGCCTTCCTGTCCGACATGGATCGGCTCGGAGAGGCGGTCGAGCGGGCTTGCCGGCGGAGCGACAGCGACTTTCGGCGGGTCAATCTGGAGATCCTGGGGAACACTGACGGCTTTCTGCACGCGCACGTCTGGCCGCGGTTCGAGTGGGAGCCGGACGACCTGGTGCGGATGCCCGTGTGGCTCTACCCCCGCGACCGGTGGAGCGACGCACGGTACGCGCTCGGGCCGCGGCACGACGCGCTGCGTGCAGCGATCGGGGACGAGCTGGACCGGCTGCGCTCGGCGCGCTGACCTCGACCCGGAACGCACACCGCGCCCCGGCACACCCCTATGCCTGGCACGTCAGGCGCATCTGGCCCGCCGCGTGGTGGGCCTGGTCCCGGGTGGGCGGGCCGCCCCAGTCCTGGCCCCGGTCGACGAGGCGGACCGTGAAGGTGGGGGTGCGCAGGGGGTGGTGGCCCGTGGGGACGAGGGAGCCCGGGTTGTCGACCTGGTCGACGGTGAACGTGGCGTACGGGGTGCCGTGCGCCAGGAGTTGGTACACCGACGGGTCGCCGGCCGCGTCCTGCGGGCGGGGTGGGATCGGGACGTGGACCGCGAGGTCGCACGTGCGGTAGGCGGGACCCACCTCCCACGTCCACGTGGCCGAGTTGTCGTGGTCCCTCGTCGCGCTGCCCGACATCGGGAGCGCCGAGAAGCGGCCGTCGCAGCCCCCGCCCCGGAAGCCGCCCGTCCGGACCGTGTACCAGCCCTCGAAGCCGTCCGCGTACCGGCCCGACTCCGTATAGCCGCCGCCCGTACACCCCGGGCCCGCCCACACCTCGTAGTGGGGCGGGGAGGGGTGGGAGGAGGAAGATGGGGGAGGCGCCGTCGTGGTCGGGGGCTCACTGCTCGGAGACGACTCGCTCGGGGCCGGTGCGCCCGGGAACTCCGTCGGACCGTTTCTCGTCGGAACCGTCCGTATCGGCGGATCCCCCTCCGCCGCGGCCGGAGGCGGGTCGTCCGCCCCGGCCAGCGACACGACCACCGCCAGGCAGCCCGCCGCCACGACGGCCGCCAGCGCCACCACGCGGCCGGGCCGGCGCCGCCTGATCCCGATACCTGCGCCCACGCACTGCCGGCAGCCCATTCCCGGCAGCGGGCCCCTGCCCACACCGCCGCACTTTTCGCATGCCATAGCGGCACACCCTAAGGCCGACTCAGCGGAGTTCCTCCGGGCATGCAGTGCCCCGTGGGAAGAACTTGTACGGCGCCGCCAGCCGGTACACGCCCGCCTTCGGCGCCACCAGCTCCGTCCACTCGTCGCCCTCGACGTCCGCCTCCGTCTTGAGCAGGCAGCCGTACTCGTTCAGGAAGACCTTCGGCAGCTCCGTCGGCGACGCCTCGCGCGCCGCCTTCGACGCCTCCGTCTCCTCCGGCGGCTCGATCTTGCCGCCGTTCTCGTCGAGGAGCGCCAGCCACGGCGAGTACGGCACCCGGATCAGCACCCGGCCCGGGCTGTCGACCTCGATGACGACCTCGTTCGCGCCCGCCCGCCGTACCTTGGCCGGCGGGTCCGCCAGCGGCGCGGGGTCGTCGACCTCGTACAGCCGCCAGTTCGCGTCGGACCAGACCTGCTTCAGATACGGCAGGCCGTCCGCGACGAGCTCCGCCTCCCGCTCCGCGCCCGAGTCCGGCGCCCCGGTCGGCAGGACCACGTAGTGCACGGCCCAGCGGTCGAGCCAGTCCTGGTAGTTCGTCGCGTTCAGGGTGTCGTCGTAGAAGAGCGGATTGCGCTCCATGTCCGCCTGCCGGTTCCAGCCCCGCGCGAGATTGATGTACGGGGTGAGGGCGGACGACTCGCGGTGGCTGGAGGCCGGCACGACCTCCACCCGCGCCTTCTCCGCCCCGCGGACCTGCAGCTGGTTGATCAGTGGTGCCACCTCACGCGCCCAGGACGCGTCCGGGGCGGTACGGATGACGTCGTCGACGCCCTTGAAACCGATCCAGACGTTCAGGCCGACGAAGGCGAGCACCACCGCGTACCAGCGGCGCGAGCGCGGCACCGTGTACGGGAGGGCGGCCAGCAGCACCACTCCCGCGAAGAGCATCACCAGGCGGGAGACGTTCGAGCCGATCTGGGAGTCGATCAGCCAGGTGAGGAGCGTGCCCGCCGAGTAGACCGCCGCGCCCGTACGCACGGTGCGCCATTCGCTCGGTACGAGAACGAGGACGAGGACGCCGAAGAGGAACGGCAGTGACGTCGAGGCCAGCGACATCGGCTGCGTGCCGGAGAAGGGGAACAGCCAGGACGACAGCGCGACGACCAGCACCGGCGCGAGGCCGAGGGCGTACGCGCCCGGGCGCCGCTTGTTCAGGAAGAGCGCGGCCGCCGCGACCCCGAGGAAGAGGCCGGCGACCGGGCTGCACGCGGTAGCGAGACCGGCGAGGGGGGCGGCGACCGCCGCCTTCGCCCAGCGTCGGTGGCGCCATCGGTACGGCCAGCAGAACACGGCGGCGACCGCGCCGAGCGCGAACATCATGCCGAGCCCGAACGTCACCCGCCCCGACAGGGCGTTGCACAGGAACGCGAAGACTCCGGCCAGCGAGCACGCCAGCGGATTGCGGACCGCCCGCACCCGCACCAGGATCAGCGCCGTGAGACCGGCCGAGACCGTGCCGGCGATCATCATCGTCGTACGGACGCCGAGCACCGACATCACGTACGGAGAGATCACGCTGTACGAGACGGGGTGCATCCCGCCGTACCAGGCGAGGTTGTAGGCGGAGTCCGGGTGGCGGCCCACGAACTCGGCCCACGCGTCCTGCGCCGCGAGGTCGCCGCCGCTGTTCGCGAACAGGAAGAACCAGAGGATGTGGGCGAGTGCGGCCACGCCCGTCGCGATCATGACGGGGTAGCGCCGCTTGCGCCGCAGCGGCCTGGGACGGGGTGTCGTCTCGGCGGGCGGCCGGGGCCCCGGGAGGTTTATTCGCGAGGGTGACGGGGCTGGCAGCCGCGCACCCTCGTCTGCGCGTGTCGGCTCGGCGGTGGTCACTCGCGGCCCTCTCCCGTGCTGCCTCTCGCGCATGTCTCGATGTCCGGAACGCTAACAGCTGGGCACCCCGCAGAACCGGGGTGCCCAGTCGAGTCAGCCCAGACGGGTCAGCTTCTTGTCGAAGCCCGGTTCCACCAGGTCGGACTGGAGGGCGACCGGTGCGCTGACCTTGCCGGTGCCGGTGCCGATCGACACCTGGCCGACGACGTCGCCCGCCTTGCCCGTGTGCGGCACGCCCTTGCCGTCGTCGGTGAGCTCCAGGTTCACCTTCAGGCCCGGCCAGCCGATCGCCTTGAGCTCCTTGGTCGCGATCACCGGGGTCGTCCCGCCGAGACCGTCGTCGATGTGGCCGACGACCTGGCCCTTGCGGACCACGGCGGCGGAGGTGACGTCCTTCTGCGCGGCCTGGATCAGCTTGAGGCTGTAGTCGATCGACAGCTGGAGCTTCTCGTGCAGCAGCTTGGCGTCCTTCGCCCCCATGACGATGCCGAGGATCCGGCGCTGCTTGCCGTCGATGACGGTGTTCGCGGCCCAGAGCAGGTTGCCGCCGGCAGGCGTCGAGGAGCCGGTCTTGATACCGCTGACACCCTGCTCCAGCACGATGTTGTTGTTGTTCTCGATCCGACCGGGGATGCCGTCGACGGTGAGGTTCGGCATGTTCACGATCTCCCGGAACACGTCGTACTGCATGACCGCCTTCGCCAGCTTCAGCTGGTCCTGCGGGGTGGAGACGGTGGTGGACTCCAGGCCCGACGGGTCGGTGTAGACGGAGTCCGTCATGCCGAGGTCCTTCGCGGCGGCGTTCATCTTCTCGACGAACGCGGCCTCCGAACCGGCGTCCCAGCGGGCGAGCCTCCGGGCCACGTTGTTCGCGGACGGAATCATGAGGAGCTGGAGCAGCTCCTTCTCCGTGTACGTCTGGCCCTCCTTGACCGCCGCCGTCGACTCGAACTCGGCGCCGGCCTCGTCCGCGGCCTTCTTGTCGATCTCGATCTCGGGGCCGACATCCTTCCCCTTGATGGGGTGGTCACGGAGGATCACGTACGCCGTCATCGTCTTCGCCACGCTCGCGAGCGGGGCGGGCTTCTGGGCACCGTACGTACCGAGCGAACCGACGCCCTCGACCTCGGCCGCGCCCTGTCCCTCGGTGGGCCACGGCATGTTCAGCTCGCCGCCCTCGAAGGTGAAGGTGGGCGAGGCGGTGAGCTTCAGGGTGGCGGGCGGGAGCGGCCGGACGAACTGTACGACTGCAAAGATGATCAGAAGAAGAATGACCAGCGGGGTCCAGATCCGGACGCGCCGCATGGTGGTGCGCAGGGGGGTCTGCGGCGGGGGCGGGGTGTTCGTGAGCTCCGCGAGCAGGTCGAGCGGGGGCAGCGGCGGCATGGGCTGCTGCCTGGTCCGCTCGGCCTCGGTGAGCGACGGCGGGGGCGGGGACACGGGGGTCCTCGCCCCGGGCACCTCGGCTTGCGGGGCCTTGGCCTCAGGGGCCTTGGAAGTGGCGGCATCGGCGCGGAGCGGTACGAACGTGCTCGGGCGCTCGGCGGCGGGCTTCGGGGGCTCGGGGGGCTCCGGGAGCGGCGGGAGCTTCAGCGCGGTCGTCGGCTGGTCCACGACGGGCGGCCGTACGGCCCTGAACATGGTGGTGGGCTGGTCGACGGGAGACTCGTCGGCCTCGGGCTCGTCGGCGGCCTCGGGGGCCGCTTCGGGCTCGTCGAGCGGCTCGGGCTCGGCGGCGGGCTCGTCCTCGGGCTCGACGTCCGCCTGGGGCTCGTCCTCGGCAGGCTTGCGCGCGGCGAACCAGGAGTCTCGCGCCTTCTCGGCCTCACGGTCGGCGTCGATGTCGGCGTCGGTGTCCGCGTCGCCCTCCGCGACCTCCGCGGCCGGCTCGTCGCCGCCCGCGGGCGCGTCGTCGGCGTCGGTGTCGTCGGCCTCGTCCGCTACGTCCGTCTCGACCTCGGCCTCGACATCGACCTCGGCGGCGGTGTCGCCCTCCGCCTCCGCCTCGTCCTCGCCGTCAGCCGCCTCGTCGGCCGCCTCGCCGACAGGCTCTCCGTCGGCCTCGCCCTCCCCGTCGCCGGAGGCGACCCACGCCGCCACCGCCGCCCGCAGACGGTCGCCCTCGGCGGCCTCCTGAGGCGCGTCGTCCTGGGGCGCCTCGTCCTGAGCCGTCGCGTCCTCGGACACGGCCTCCTCGGACACGGCACCCTCGGACACAGCGCCCTCGGACGGAGCGTCGTCCTCCGAGGTGCGCGGCGCCGGGGTCTTGAAGACGGCCGTCGGCTGGTCGACCTGGACCGGCGACGCCGTCGCGGCACCCGCCGTCGAACCCGTGGACCCCGTCGACGAGGACGAAGACTCACGGAACACGGACAGCCGCGGATCCCTGCCGCCGCCACCCGCAGAAGCCTCCTGCGAAGACTCCTGCTGCTCCGCCTTGTCGGGGGACTCGCCCGCCACCGTGCCTCCTCCATGCGTCATGCGTACGTCCGAACCGTGTACCAGTGTCCTGTGTGAACCCGTTGGCCCCCGTGCTAGACGAGAACGACATACCTACTGGTTCCCGTACGAAGCACCCAGGCGCTCTCGACAGATGAATGTGAGAGGGGTCACCCTGTGACTCATCCACGCGGGGAGGCATGGATGGGCAGGAGCCGCAGAACAATTCCGGAGGAGCTTCTGCTGCTCGCTCTGGACCCGGCCACGGGTACCACAGCGCAGCCGCAGTCGCTCGACCTCGGCCTCGCCGGAGCACAGCTAGTGGAGCTGGCTCTGGCAGGACGGATAGCCCCTGACGGGGATCGTATCGCCGTGGTGATGCCACGGCCGACCGGAGATCCGACTCTGGACTCCGCACTGGAGCTGCTGCGCAGGCGTGGCAGTCCGGTTCGGGCGGTCCACTGGATCGGCGGGCCCCGACTGGGGCTGCGCCAGATCTATCTCGCTCACCTGGAGCGCTGCGGCATGGTCCATGCCGTGGAGGGCCAGATGTGCGGGGTTTTGCCGACGACTCGCTACCAGGCGACGGAGACGGCGATCAGCCGGGACATCAGGGCCCGGCTGGACAGTGCGATCCGCACCGGCGTACCGCCGGACCCGCGGACCGCGGCGCTTGCGGCACTGGCCCACGCGGTCGGTCTCGGCAAGCACCTGTACCCGGGGAACGAAGGACGGTCGTCGCGGTCCCGGCTGCGCGACCTGATCCGACACGACCCCATGGGCGGACTCGTGGCGCACGCCGTGATGGACGTCCAGAACGGTGTGGCCGCACAGCCGCGCCGCAGTGCCCCGGGCGGCGTTCCACAGCAGCCGCGCCGCGGGAGCATGGCGCGCGCCGCCGTGCACTGAGTTCCACGAGCTCGACCGGATCCACGAGTTCCACCGGATCCACCTGATCGACCGGATCCATTCCGGGAGCCGCACACGTGCGTTTCCGCGTCGCCCCTGCGTTGTCGTCATTTCCCAGCGCACACCACACCTTTGGTGGCAGTCTGCCAAGCAGTAGATACTCACAGCTACGCAGCCGACAGCCGGAGGTGCAGTTTCCGTGGCGTCCAACGTCAACCCCACCGTCAGGCGACGCCGATTGGGCCAGGAGCTGCGCCGGCTCCGGGAAGCGAAGAACATGACGGCCGAGCAGGTCGCCGAGCGTCTCCTCGTCTCCCAGTCGAAGATCAGCCGCCTCGAGAACGGCCGTCGCTCCATCAGCCAGCGCGATGTCCGCGACCTCTGCGGGGTGTACGAGGTCGAGGACGAGCGGGTCGTCGAGTCGCTGATGCAGATGGCCAAGGACTCGCGCCAGCAGGGCTGGTGGCACGCCTTCGGCGACATCCCGTACAGCGTCTACATCGGCCTGGAGACGGACGCCGAGAGCCTGCGGGTGTACGAGCCCCAGATCATCCCGGGCCTGCTGCAGACCCATGGCTACGCGGAGGCCGTGATCAGCGGCGCTCTGCCGGAGTCGAACCCGACCGACATCGACAAACGGGTCACCGTTCGCACCCGGCGCCAGGACCGGATCAAGGACGGGGAGCGACCGCTGCGACTGTGGGCGGTCATCGACGAGGGCGCGCTGCGCCGGGTGGTCGGCAACAAGCAGCTGATGATCCAGCAGTTGGAGCATCTCGTGGAGCAGTCGCAGCTGCCGCATGTGACGGTGCAGGTGCTGCCGTTCGAGATGGGCGCGCATCCGGGCATCAGCGGACATTACGCGATCCTGGAATTCCCGGACACGTCCGACTCCAGCGTCGTCTACATCGAGGGCGTGACGAGCGACCTCTATCTGGAGAAGGCCCAGGATGTCGCGAAGTACAGCGTGATGTACGAGCACCTGCGGGCACAGGCCCTGAATGTGGAGCAGACCCGGGAGTTCATTTCGGACATTGCGAAGAGCTACGCCGCCGGGTGAGAACGGCTGGGTGAGAGCCGCCGGTTGAGAGTGGAAAGCGGCGGCCCTTCCGAATTCTCCGATTCGGCCGTGAAAGCAGCCATTCGACCGGGGCCGCCGCCGAAGAGGGCCGTACGGTACACCCCGGACTCGCGCCAACGGAAGCCCAGTTGGAATATGCCATCCGGTCGGGTGAACGTCGCCCCCACGCGGCGGGGCCGACCAGTAGCGTCGATCACGCCAGCATGAGTTGGCGCGAGACCTACTGGCAGAACCGGAGTGAAGAACATGGCGATTATTCAGGGCGCTACGGACACCTGGACGAAGTCCTCGTATTCCGGCGGGAACGGGGCCTGCGTCGAAGTCAAGTCTCCCGTCGTGGCCGCGATCGCGGTCCGGGACTCCAAGGCCCCCGAGGGTCCGTCCATCGCTTTCGGCTCGGCCTCGTGGAACGCCTTCGTCGGTGAAGTGAGCAACGGGGCGCTCTGAGCCCGCGTGTTCAAAGCACCACATGCCGTACGGAAAGAGCCCTCTCGACCGGTCCGCCGTCCTGGCCGAGGGGGCTCGGCCATGTCCTCAGCGGAGTCGGTCCACGTACTGGTCCGTGCCCGGCACCGTCGGAATGAACGGCGCGACCAGTTCGACCCGCCCCCACTCGCCGCCGACCGTGTCCAGATCGGCGAAGTGCTCCGCCCAGCAGGCGCGCGGGTCTCGCTCCAGGAACCACAGCAGGGTCAGCCGGGTGTCGACCCCCTCGACCTGCTTCACGTACGTCATACGGTCCCCGGGCAGCGGCGTCGGCCGGAAGACGGTGACCATCGCGGCCGGTGATCCGGCGAGACGCTTCGGGAGCTCGCTCGACCGCAGCCGTTCGAGCAGCTCGGCCCGCTGCTCCGGCCCCTCGGCGTCGATGACCTGGAGGACCAGGCCGGCGTAGGGGTGGTCGAGGGCGTGGAAGTCCCGTGGTCCGGCCGCCCCGTCGCGGTACACGGTGGCCTCGTGGTCCTGGAAGCTCGTGAAGACGTGCGTACGGTCGCGGTAGACGCGGGCGTCGCGGTTGAGCCGCTTGTTGATGGCGACGGTCCACTTCATGTGCTCGTCGTAGCGGCCCTCGGTGACCCAGTACGTGGAGAGATAGCAGCCGGCCGTGACGGGCTGGGCGACCGCCGACTTCTCCGGGGTGCGCAGTTCCTGGAGGTCGCGGGTGGCGACCCAGCGGCGGCCGGCGAACATCCAGGGCATCGCCATCGCGCCCGCGTAGTAGTGGTCGTCCTCGTACCAGCGGTTGTAGGCGTACTCGTGGCCCGGGTGCGGTTCGACCATCGTGATCAGTGCGTGGCCGGGGTCGACCCCGTACGGCCCGACCGCCGCCAGCTCCGCGTACGTCTCGTCACTCATGCCCGTACCCCTTCCCTTGTCCTTCGAAGGCTCCTACTCTGACGGGTCGTCAGATCGATGGCCAGAGTCGGGAGGCACCCGGATGCTGCTTCAGGGAAAGACCGTGGTCGTGTCGGGTGTCGGTGCCGGACTCGGCCACCGGATCGCCGAAACCGTGGTGCGGGACGGCGGGAACGCGGTCCTCGGCGCGCGCACCGAGGCGAACCTCGCCAAGTCGGCGGCGGAGATCGACCCCGGCGGGCGGCGGACCGCCCACCGGGCCACCGACATCACCGACGAGGCGCAGTGCGAGGCTCTCGCCGCGCTGGCGCTGGAGCGGTTCGGCGCGATCGACGCGGTGGTCCATGTCGCCGCCTGGGACAGCTACTTCGGCGGGATCGAGGACGCGGACTTCGCCACCTGGCAGGGGGTCCTGGACGTCAATCTGCTCGGCACGCTGCGGATGACCCGGGCCTGCCTGCCGGCGCTGAAGGAGCGGGGAGGTTCGGTGGTCCTGATCGGTACGCAGTCGGCCGTGGCCGCGCCCTCGCAGGTGCGGCAGGCGGCGTACGCGGCCTCGAAGGGGGCGTTGACCTCGGCGATGTACTCGATGGCGCGGGAGCTGGGGCCGCACCGGATACGGGTCAACACCGTGCTGCCGGGGTGGATGTGGGGGCCGCCGGTCCAGGCGTACGTCCAGTTCACCGCGCATACGGAGGGGGTGGCCGAGGACGAGGTGCTGGCGCGGCTCACGGAGCGGATGGCGCTGCCCGAGCTGGCGACGGACGAGGACGTGGCGGAGGCTGCGGCGTTCCTGGTCTCGGACCGGGCGCGGGCGATCACCGGGCAGTCGCTGCTCGTCAACGCGGGAGAGCTGATGCGGTAGCACCCCGGAGGCGGAGACCGGGCCGCACGGTACGCGACGGCGTACCGTGCGGCCCTTTTTGCCCTCATCTGTATTCAGAGATATGAACACAGGTCAACAAGAAGAACGATTTTACTTGCTCTTGACCCTCCACCGCGTTGTCCTGGCCCGTCAACTCACCACACCATGAACGGCGTTCACAAGGCGGACCGGACCCCTGGAGGGGGCTCAATGAACAGTCTCGACTGGGCCGTGCTCATCGGCTACTTCGGCGTGATGGTCGCGATCGGCGTCTGGTCCCACAAGCGCGTGGACAACGTCTCCGACTTCTTCACCGCCGGCGGGAAGATGCCCTGGTGGCTCTCCGGCATCTCCCACCACATGTCCGGCTACAGCGCGGTGATGTTCACCGGATACGCCGGCATCGCGTACACGTACGGTGTCACGTCCTATGTCACCTGGTCCTTCCCCATCGCGATCGGTATCGCCATCGGCGCCCACCTCTTCGCGCCCCGCCTCAACCGGCTGCGCTCGCGGCTCCATGTCGCCTCGCCGCTGGAGTACCTGAAGAACCGGTACAACCTCCCCACCCAGCAGGCCCTCGCCTGGTCCGGGGTGCTGCTGAAGATCGTCGACGTGGGTGCGAAGTGGGCGGCGATCGCCACCCTGCTCTCCGTCTTCACCGGGATCTCCCTCAACCAGGGCATCCTCATCACCGGCGTCATCACCGGTATCTACTGCACCGTCGGCGGTCTGTGGGCCGACGCGCTCACCGAACTCGGGCAGTTCATCATCCAGTTCTTCGCCGGCATCGCGATGCTCGTCGCCGTCATGGCGAAGCTGGGCGGCTTCAGCGCCCTGTGGACCGTGTGGGACAGGCCCGAGCTCCAGGGCCACACCGCGCCGACCGCCGGCCCGTACACGATGACGTTCCTGCTCGCGTATCTCTTCATCAAGACCTTCGAGTACAGCGGCGGCATGTGGAACCAGGCCCAGCGCTACATGGCCACCCCCAGCGCCCGCGAGGCCACCCGCTCGGGCCGGCTCTCCGCGGTGCTGTGGTTCGTCTGGCCGCTGGTCCTCTTCTTCCCCATGTGGGTCGCGCCGCTGCTCGTCGACCCGAAGAAGCCCGACGCCTCCGACAGTTACGCCCTGATGACCGAACAGCTGCTGCCGCACGGACTTCTCGGCCTGGTCATCGTCGGCTTCTTCTCGCACACCATGGCCATGTGCTCCTCCGACGCCAACGCCATCGCGGCCGTCTTCACCCGTGACATCGCCCCCGCCATGAGCAAGGCGGCCCGCAGCTGGACGCAGCACGCCGGACTGATCGCGGCGCGCTGGTCGACGATCGCCTTCCTCGGCCTCTCGATGGCGGTCGCCACCCAGGTCAACTCCCCGGCCTTCAAGGACATCATCACCGTCGTCATCAAGTGGGTGGCCGGACTGATGGGACCGATCGCGATCCCGTTCATGCTGGGCCTGCTGAAGACCTTCCGGAAGTCCGGCCCGACGGCCGCACTCGTCTCCTGGGCGGCGGGCCTCTTCGCCTTCTGGCTGACCAACTACGGACTGGACGGCATCGAGCTGCAGATCCAGATCGTCTCGCCGCTCGCCACCTCCCTCGTCCTCTACGTCCTGATCGGCTTCGTCAGGCCGGAGGACACCCCGGAGCGGGACGCGGTCCTGGACCGGATCCACTCCGACGACGGGGGCGCCGCCGTACCCCCGCAGGCCGCGGGCGACCGCGCCGGTCAGCCCCTCGGGTAGCGGGCCAGCCAGCCCGGGTGCGACTCCGAGGGGCTGTGCAGGGCGGCGCCCTGCGTCATCTCCATCGCGAAGTCGTCCGCGAGCTCGAGGATCGTGGAACGGCCCTCCAGTTCGGCCAGCCAGGCCGGCGGGAGGGCCGTCTCGCCGTGCAGGGCGCCGAGCAGCGCGCCGGTGACGGCCCCGGTCACGGCGGAGGGGCCGTCGTGGTTGACCGCGAGCCGCAGACCGTGGCGGATGTCCTCGCCGACGAGGGCGCAGTAGACGGCGGCGGCGAGCTGGCACTCCGCCCGGTCCTCGTCCGCGCCGAGATCGGTGACCCGGCCCGCGTTCGGCATCCCCTGGCGTACGGCTCCCAGGGCCTGCTGGAGCGCCGCGGTGACGGGCTCGTGGCCGGGGCGCGGGGTGAGCTGGGCCAGCGCCCGCTGCACCGAGCCGTCCACGCTCTCGCCGCGCGCGAGCCCGTGCACGACGACGGCGAGCGCACCGGCCGCCAGATACGCGGCGGGGTCGCCGTGCGTCTGCGCCGCGCACTCCACGGCCAGCTGGCACACCAGCTGCGGCTCCCAGCCGACGAGCAGCCCGAAGGGCGCCGAGCGGACCAGGGCCCCGGAGTCGGTCGCGTCAGGGTTCTTGGGCTTGTCGAGAGTGCCGAGGACGTCGTCGCCCAGACCGGTGAGGCAGGCGCGCGAGGGGTCGCGGCGGGCGTAGAGCCACTCCTCCCGGGCCAGCCACCCCAGGTCCGTACGCCGCTCGTCGGGGCCCCAGTCGCGCTGGGTGGCCGCCCAGCGCAGATGGGCGCGGTGGACGTCGGTGGGCGGGTGCCAGGCGCCGGTGTCGCGGCGGACCTGGGCGCGTATCAGCCCGTCGACGGTGAAGAGGGTCATCTGGCTGGCGGCGGTGACCGCGCCGCGTCTGCCGTACGTGGAGACCGGCTCGGTGAGACCCTCGGCGCCGTGGATTCCCCGGATCCCGTCCAGGGAGAGCGTCGCGACACCCGCGCCGAAGGCGTCGCCCACGGCCCCGCCGAGGAGACAGCCGCGGACCCGGGCCCGGAAGTCCTGCTGTTCGGCGCGGCCCCACACGGCCGCAGCGCTCGTGGTCACGACATACCTCCCCCGGAAACCCTCGGCGCACAGATCTCGCAGCACTGTAATCGACCGGGTTCGCGCGTTCGCGGTGCGGAACGTTATGTGATCGGACGCCCTTCGGGCCGGGTTTGATCACAGTTCACCCGAGCTCGCGGCGCCGATCCGCCCGCGCCGGCGTTCCCGTGCAGCCCTCTCCCCCACGCGGCGGAGGCGGACCCTCCCCTCGGCTGACGTCCGGCGACACGGGAGGCGGCGATGCTCGACGGAACGTGCCGTACTCCTCGATCGGAGCCCCATCGTGCCGAAGTACTCCCTGCGGGCCGCCGCCCTGCTCGCGCTGGTCGCCGCCGTCGCCGCACCCATCGCCGTCGCGGCGCCCGCCCCCGCCGAACCGGCGCCGGTGAACGCACCCCTCCGTTCGTCCCTCGAGGGCGACGCGCGGATGGCCTATGCCGAAGCCGACGAGGCGGTCCGGGTCAGCGTGAACGCCCATGCGGCTTTCGGCCCCGCCGGCCTCCCCACCCGTTCCTGGGGCACCTTCCGCATCTCTCACGAAATCGACGGGATCGTCCACTGGGGCGAGTTCAAGGTCGACTGCCTCAGCACCGGCGGCCCCACCGCCACGGTGACGGGCCGCCTGGTCCGCACCAGCCCCGGCCACATCTGGGGGAAGGTGCTGGAGCCGAACACCCGCATGGGCGTGAGCTTCTACGTCCCGGAGAAGGGTGGCGAGGCACGCATCGGGCTCTCCGGGGCCACGTTGAAGGGCGAGCCGCTCCTCACGAAGTGCATGGCACCGGCCGCCGACGCCCGCGTGATCGAGGGCGGCTACACGCTGCGCGACCGTCGCTAGGGGGTGTCTTGCCGATCACGCCGCGAGCCCGGCCTGATCGGCAAGACATCCCCCTAGTCCCCCAGCACCGGCAGCAGCTCCGGCAGATGGCCGTCCGAGGCCTGGGCCGTGCGGACACGTTCCTCCGTCACCTCGCCGTACAGCGTCGTACGCGGGCGGGACGGCCTGCCCGCCGCCTCCGCGATGGCGACGAGGTCGCGGATCGAGCGGTACGAGCCGTAACTGGAGCCCGCCATGCGGGAGATGGTCTCCTCCATCAGCGTGCCGCCAAGGTCGTTGGCGCCCGAGCGGAGCATCTCGGCGGCGCCGTCCGCGCCCAGCTTCACCCAGCTGGTCTGGATGTTGGGGATGTGCGGGTGGAGCAGCAGCCGGGCCATCGCCGTGACCGCGCGGTTGTCGCGGACGGTCGGGCCGGGGCGGGCGATGCCCGCGAGGTAGACCGGGGCGTTGGTGTGGATGAAGGGGAGCGTCACGAACTCCGTGAAACCACCGGTCTCCTGCTGGATCCGGGACAGCGTGCGGAAGTGACCGAGCCAGTGCCGGGGCTGGTCCACGTGCCCGTACATCATCGTGGACGAGGAACGGATGCCCAGCTCGTGGGCGGTGGTGATCACCTCGATCCAGGTGGCCGTCGGCAGCTTGCCCTTGGTGAGGACCCAGCGGACCTCGTCGTCGAGGATCTCGGCGGCCGTGCCGGGGATCGAGTCGAGCCCGGCCTCCTTCGCCGCCGTCAGCCACTCGCGGATCGAGAGCCCGGTCCGGGTCGCGCCGTTGACGACCTCCATCGGCGAGAAGGCGTGGACGTGCATGCCGGGCACGCGTTCCTTCACCGCCCGCGCGATGTCGAAGTACGCGGTGCCGGGCAGGTCCGGGTGGATGCCGCCCTGCATGCACACCTCGACCGCGCCGACGTCCCACGCCTGTTGGGCACGGTCGGCGACCTGCTCGAGCGACAGGGTGTACGCGTCGGCGTCGGTGCGCCGCTGTGCGAAGGCGCAGAAGCGGCAGCCGGTGTAACAGACGTTGGTGAAGTTGATGTTCCGCGTGACGATGTACGTGACGTCGTCGCCGGACACCGCGCGGCGGACGTCGTCCGCGATGCGGGTGAGCGCGTCGAGCGCCGGGCCGTCCGCGTGCAGCAGCGCGAGGGCCTGGTCGTCGGTGAGCCGGGTGGGGTCGTCGGCGGCGACCGCGAGGGCTTCCCGTACGTCGGTGTCGATGCGCTGCGGGACCATCCCGGGGACCGCGGCCTCGCGCAGCGCCTCCCAGTCCCCGTACACCTCGTCGAAGTCGTCACGGCGGTCGTGGGTGCGGCCCGTGGTGTCGATGGTGCGGTGCAGGTCGGTGCGGCCGGCGGCCGTGAACGCCTCGTCCGGCTCCTGCCACGGCAGTCCGCGCACCGGGGCGTCCGGGTTAGCGAGACCCGTCTCGGGGTCGGCGAGCGCGCGGACGTGCGGCAGCAGCCGCGGGTCGAGCCAGGGCTCGCCCCGGCCGACGAACTCCGGGTAGACGCAGAGCCGTTCGCGCAGCTCGAAGCCGGCGGCGCGGGACTTCTCGGCGAGGGCGTCGATCTGCGGCCAGGGCCGTTCGGGGTTCACATGGTCGATGGTGAGCGGGGAGACCCCGCCCCAGTCGTCGATCCCGGCGCCGATCAGTCGTCCGTACTCCTCGTCCACCAGGTTCGGCGGCGCCTGGAGGCAGGCGGAGGGGCCCATGATGTGCCGCGCCACGGCGATCGTGGCGACCAGGTCGTCCAGTTCGGCGTCCGGCATCCCGCGCATCGCCGTGTCCGGCTTGGCGCGGAAGTTCTGGATGATCAGCTCCTGGATGGAGTGGTAGGCGCGGGAGACGCGGCGGAGCGCGAAGAGGGACTCGGCCCGCTCCTCGTACGTCTCGCCGATCCCGATGAGCAGCCCACTGGTGAACGGCACGGAGGACCGGCCCGCGTCCTCCAGGACCCGCAGCCGCACGGCGGGCTCCTTGTCGGGGGAGCCGTGATGCGGGCCGCCGGGCTCGGACCACAGTCGGGTCGCGGTCGTCTCCAGCATCATGCCCATGGACGGGGCGACGGGCTTGAGCCGCTGGAAGTCCGTCCAGGAGAGCACGCCGGGGTTGAGGTGCGGGAGCAGTCCCGTCTCCTCCAGGATGCGGATCGCCATGGCCCGTACGTACGCGAGGGTGTCGTCGTAGCCGTGCGCGTCGAGCCACTCGCGCGCCTCGGGCCAGCGGTCCTCGGGCTTGTCGCCGAGCGTGATCAGGGCTTCCTTGCAGCCCGCCTCGGCACCGCGGCGGGCGATGTCGAGGACCTCGTCGGGGGACATGAACATCCCGTGCCCGGCCCGGCGCAGCTTGCCCGGCACGGTGACGAAGGTGCAGTAGTGGCATTTGTCCCGGCACAGCCGGGTGAGCGGGATGAACACGCTCTTCGAGTACGTGATGACACCGGCCCGCCCGGCGGCCTCGAGGCCCGCGTCCCGCACCCGCGCGGCGGACGCGGCGAGATCCTCGAGGTCGGCGCCCCGGGCCTGCAGCAGCACGGCGGCCTCGGCCACGTCGAGCGCAACCCCGTCCCTGGCTCTGCGGAGGGCGCGGCGCATGGCGTTCTCGGTGGGCCGTTCCGTCTGCCCGGGCTGCTGATCCGTCATGGAACGAGCATACGAGCGGCCCCTACGGTTGAGTACGCGTACTCAACCGCCTCGTACCTGCGAGCCCTACGATGAGCCCTCGCTAAACGGAATGGGATCTTCGGGGGCTCGCTGGTGACACTGAACGCCAAATGGGACGAACTGTTCGGATCGGGCGATTCCGATGCCCGGATGACGCTGGCGTCCGTGGCACCCGACCGCAGCGGAGGCAGCGGAGGCCCCGACGCGGACCTGAAGGCCGACGCGGGCCCCTGGACCAAGTCCGGCAGTGTCGCCGCGGAACTGCGCCTGTCGACGTCGACCTCGCTGACCGATCTGACGACGGCGAACGACGGGGTGGCCGGCGCCACCGCGGGCTTCGCCTCCAGCGGCACGCTCACCTCGATCGCCGAGACCTGGAAGACGCGTCTCACCGCCGTACGCGACGAGTGCGGCCGGCTCGAACCGGCCCTCAAGAGCGCCGGCCGCGACTTCGGCGAGCGCGAGGTCGACACCGAACGCAGGATCAAGGCCGCCTCGCCGCCGCCCGCGCAGAAGAAGGAGGGCTGATCCGCCATGCCCACCTGGCAGCAACTGCGGGACGTCAAGCTCTCCGAGTACACCGACGCGGCCGACGGCTGGGGCCGGATATCCAGCCGGTCCAACGCCGACAAGGACCGCGTCGACAACGAGATGGTCGGCAGGATCCGGGACACCCAGAAGGGCGACACGGCGAAGGCCGCCGTCGGCGACCTCGACCAGCTGTCCCGCAACTACCAGTACCTGCACGCCGAGTGCGGCCTGATACGTACCGCGCTGAACGGGCTGGCGTCCGAGCTCGCGGCCCCGCAGAGGAAGCTCAAGCAGGCCCTGGAGGACGCCGAGAACCTCAAGTTCACGGTGAATCCGGACGGTTCGGTCACCTATCCCGAGGGCGGCGAGAACCTGATCGACAAGAAGCCGCTGCCGGGTGGCAGCGCGCAGGGCTCGCAGTTCGGCTTCCTCTCCCCCACCGGCCCACCGCTCCAGCGGTATCCGAACTCACCGCTGCTCAGTCCCCCCGGCCAGTTCCCCGGCTTCGGCGGCGGCAACCCCAACCAGGCCAAGGCACAGGCCGTCGCGAACTCGATCGCCGCGGCCGTCCGGGAGGCCGGCGAGATCGACGGCCGTTACTCGGACGCCCTGGCCCAGTTGAAGGCCGAGCCCGGCCTCAAGGTCGACAACAAGACCCTCGCGGACACCGCCGCCGACACCAAGCGGCTCCAGGACGCGGCCGGCAAGTACGCCGACGACGGCGACATCCCCAAGGGCAAGAGCACCGAGGAGAACGCCAAGTGGTGGAACGGGCTCACCCAGGAGCAGCGTGACGAGTACGCGACGCTCTACCCGGCCTCCGTCGGCGCCCTGGACGGCATTCCGTCGGCAGTGAGGGACGACGCGAACCGGATGGTGTTCGCGGAGTCCCGAGCCAAGTACGAGATGGAACTGGCGGCCCTTCCTGCCGAGCCGAGGAAGATGGTGCCGTACGGCCCCCGCGGCGCCATGGTGATCAACAAGGACTGGCAGGAGTGGCACGACCGGAAGGAACAGCTCCAGGGCCGGATCGACGGGATGACGGCCATCGACAGCCGCCTCAACCGTCCCGCGGGCAGCGACCTCCCCGAGGCGTACCTGCTGATGTTCGACGGTGAGAAGGATGACGGCCGGGTCGTCCTCGCCAACGGCAATCCGGACACGGCGGACCATACTGCGGTGTACGTGCCGGGAACGAAGACGAAACTGCCGGACATCGAGGGCGACCTCGCGCGCGCCGACAAGCTGTACACGCAGAGCTCCGACCTGGAACCCGGTCAGAAGTTCTCGACGATCACCTGGTTCGACTACAACGCGCCGGACACCATCCTCACCGAGGCGACGCGCAACAAGTACGCGGACGAAGGCGCACCGACCCTGCGCCAGTTCATGAACGGCCTGGAGACCGCCCAGGGCGGTCCGGACAGGTCGCACACCACGCTCATGGGGCACAGCTACGGATCCACGGTCATCGGCGTGGCCACCCAGCAGGGCCAGAGCGCCGGCCCCATCGCGGACGACATCATCGCGGTGGGCAGCCCCGGCATGCAGGTGGAACACGCGCGGGACCTGGGCGTGGAACCCGACCGGGTGTGGGCGATGGGCGGTGGGGGTGATGACAACGGTGTGCGCTGGGGTGGCAGACTCGTGGGTCACGGCGAGGGCTGGACCATCCCCACGGACCGCGGCTTCGGGGGCAACATCATGGAGAGCGACTCGCCCGATCACGGTGGCTTCTGGAACCCCGAATCCACCAGCCTGAAGAACCAGGCCGCGGTCATCAGCGGACATCGTGACGAGGTAATCCTTGACTAGTCGACTCTCATGGGCTCTGCCCGCCCTGCTGGCATGCACACTTCTGACAGGATGTTCGGACATGGACAAGGCCCCGGCGGGCGTGCGCGACGGTGCTCAGATGCAGACGGAGACCGAGAAGACCTCCAGTCGCGTGCTGGAGATGATCGGCCTGAAGGGGCAGGTCACCAAGGGCCGGGCGACCCCCCTGCCCTGCTCCGGGTACGACGCCGAGGGCGCGGTGCAGCAGAACCACCACCCCTGGAGCCTCCACGGCGTTCCCTTCGCAGAGCTGGAGAAGGCCTACGCCGGGCTGCGCACGGCGTTCCCCGAGAGCGGTTGGAAGGTCGTCTCCGACGGTCCGGACAAGAGCAAGGCGAAGACTCCTACCCTCGTCGCGGACTCCCCCGACGGCGAGTTCTCCGCCGAGGTCAGGCTGCTGAACAGGGAGGGGCAGTCGGGCTCCACATCGTTGATCAACGTCACCGTCGTGTCCCGCTGCTACGAGGTCGCACCCTGACACCTGAGCACCCGCACCCAGTCCGGATGAGGAGAGGCGCGGATACGGGCGGGCAGGGTGGCCGCCTAGCCTCACGGGCATGACGAACGAGCTGACGGACGACGTGGCGCACCCGCCGACCCCGGTATGCCGAGCCCTCCGGGCTGACCCTTGACCAAGCGACTCACATGGACCGTGCCCGCCCTGCTGGCGTGCGCCCTCCTGACGGGATGTTCGAACTTGGACAAGAAGACAGCGGAAGTCCGCGACAGCGACCAGGTACGGAAGGGTGTCCGGCAGACCTCCAGCCACATCCTCGACATGACCGGCCTTAAGGGGAAGGTCACCAAGCCGGGACCGCTGCCGCTTCCCTGCGACAGCTACGAACCCGAGGGCCAGGTCATCCAGATGCGACACAACTGGAGCATCTACGACCTCCCCTTCGAGGAGCTGGAGAAGGGGTACGCCACGCTGCGCACGGCCTTCACGAAGAACGGCTGGAAGATCGTCTCGGACGGACCGGACACCAGCAAGGCGAAGACGCCCACGATGGTCGCGGACTCGCCCGACGGTGAGCACTCCGCCGATGTCCGGCTGATGGACAACCGCAAGGCCAAGGACCCGACCTCGGTCCTCGCCGTCACTGTCGTCTCCGGCTGCTTCCAGCCCTCCTGACGCCCGGGCTGAGTACCCGAGCCCGGCCCTCTGAGCCTCCGTACGGATCCGGGCCGCACCGCCCGGCCGTAGCGTCCGTGTCGTGAACGATCAAACGCGCAAGGGCCTGCGCATCGGCCTGTACCTCGTCCTCGGCGTCGTCGCCCTGCCCGTGCTGCTGATCCTCGGGCTGATCATCTGGTTCACCGTCGACAGCGCGACCGGGGAGGACTTCCCGACCGTGCGGCCGGCCGACAGGGCGCGACAGGTGACGGAGCGGTCGCAGGAGATGTACGACGCGGCGGGGATCGACCGGCCGCTGCCGGCCGTGCGAAGCGGGGAGTACGCGGCTGCCGACAACCGCATCACGGGCGACCCCTGCTACCCGAGCGGCATCGAGGGCATCGCGGACACCCCCGAGCCGGGCTCGTACCGGCTCTACCACAAGTGGCGGCTCGACGCGGTCGACAAGGCGGCGGGCACGGCCGCGCTCGGCAAGCTGCACGCGCACCTCGAGGCGACCGGGTGGACGATCGTCGACTACGGTCCCTCCGGCGACGACTGGGAGCTGCGGGCCCGCAAGGGCGACATCGACGACCGGGTCTCCTTCACCTGGCGGTCGCACTGGCAGACGCTGAACGGATTCATCGGCAGTCCGTGCGCCTACGACCCGGCCGGCGCCGAGGGCGATGCGGCGGTCGAGGACCTGGAGCCGCCCGCCCTCCACTAGCGCGGGCTCAGAGGTACCGGGCGTCGGGCACGGCGAGGGCGGCAACATCGACAACCAGGCGGCGGTCGTCGCCGGCACGTACAACAAGGTGACCCGTGACCAAGCGACTCACATGGACCATGCCCGCCCTGCTGGCGTGCGCGCTGCTGACAGGATGTTCGAGCATGGAGAAGAAGACCGCCGAGGTGCGCGACAGCGCACAGATGCAGGCCGGCACGCAGCGCACGTCCAGCCAGATCCTGGACATGATCGGTCTGAAGGGGAAGGTGACCGACGGGGGTCCCCTGCCGCTGCCGTGCGACGGCCACGGGGGCGAGGTGGAGCAGATGGATCACCCGTGGAGCATCTACGACCTTCCGTACGAGGACCTGGAGCAGGCCTACACCCGCATGCGCACCACCCTGCCCGCGAAGGGCTGGAAGGTCACACAGGACGGTCAGGACGAGAGCGCCGCGAAGACGCCCACGCTGCGGGCCGACTCGCCCGACGGCGACTACGCGGTGGAGCTCCAGCTCATGGACGACCGCAAGCAGCCCACGGCCAAGACCGAGGCCCTGCTCCGCGTCACCGTCGTCTCCCGCTGCTTCCAGCCCGCCTGACGACCGCCGGCCTCGTGCTTCAGTGGTGGCCCAGTATCCCGGGCGCGTCGATGTCCACGGTGACGATGCCCGGTGGATAGCGGTCCTCGTGGGCTGTGAGCAGGATCGACATGCCGGTGAACTGCGGTCGGGGCGAGGCGCAGTAGAGCGCATGGCAGGTGTCCAGGCCGCCGAAGCCGTCCCGGACGAGGGTGCCGACGGTCACGGCGGCGATCGTGTCGAGGTCGTCGACGGCGACGGAGGAGAAGGTCAGGGCGGCGCGCCCGGCACCCGCGCTCGCCGCCTCGGCCTCCGCCAGGCAGAGGGCCGGGACCCACATGGCGTCACCCGGCGTCTTGGCCATGTTGGCGGCGAGCTCGATGAGGGCCTTGTGTCCCTCGGCGAGCGCGAGGACGGCGCTGGTGTCGAGGATGATCACGCGGCTTCGCCCCGGGCTGCCCGTACCTTCTGCGCCGCGATTCGGTAGATGTTGCCGAGGATGTCGGGCGCCTCGTCGAACTCCTCGTCACTCATGTCCACACCCATGAGCGCACGCGCGTGGTCACGGTCCGCCCGGAGCCGCTCGGCGATCTGGTCCTTCGTGGGCTCCCGTTCCGCGAGCTGCTGGACCAGCTGGCCCAAGGTGATTCCGCGCTCCGCCGCGAGGGTGGCCAGGTGGTCGCGGGTCTCGCGCGAGACCTGAATAGTCGTTGTCGCCATAGAGCCACTATAGCGCCGTCACGGCAGATACCGGGCGTACTCGTCCAGCACCCCCAGCACCTCCGTCTCGTCCCCCGGCGGCAGCTGGAGCACCACCTCCTCGCAGCCCAGCTCCTCGTAGTGCGCCAGCTTCCCCGGGTTCGGCAGGACCGCGTACGGGACGACCTGGAGGGTCTTCGGGTCGCGGCCGGCCTTCTCCCAGGCCTCGCGGAGCACCGGCATGGACTGCGTCAGGCCGCGCCCGCCGATCGGCATCCAGCCGTCCGCGTACTCGGCGATCTGCGCGAAGAGCTTGGGGCCCGCCGCGCCGCCGATGAGGGTGCGCGGGGCGCCGCCCGCCGGCTTGGGGTACGCGTGGGACGCCCGTACCGACACCCCGAAGTCGCCCTCGTACGCCGTCGGTTCATCCGCCCACAACGCCCGCATGAGCGCCATCCGCTCCCGGCCGAGCTCGCGCCGCGTCGCCCACTCCACACCGTGGTCGGCGGCCTCCTCCTTGTTCCAGCCGAAGCCGACGCCGAGGGTGAAGCGGCCGCCCGAGAGATGGTCGAGGGTGGCGATCTGCTTGGCCAGGGCGATCGGGTCGTGCTCGGTGATCAGCGTGATGCCGGTGCCGAGTTCGAGCCGTTCGGTGACGGCGGAGGCCTGGCCGAGGGCGACGAAGGGGTCGAGGGTGCGGCCGTACTCCCGGGGCAGTTCGATGCCCGCCGCGGGGTAGGGGGTGGCCCGCTCGATCGGGATGTGGGTGTGTTCGGGCAGGTAGAGCCCGGCGAAGCCCCGCTCTTCGAGCTCGCGCGCGAGGCGGACGGGGGTGATGGTCTCGTCGGTCAGAAAGATCGTGGTCGAGATCCGCATAGCGGCACGGTAGGGGCTGCGGCGGTGATTTCCGAGAGGTGCGGCGCTACGGGCCTCTTGCGTTGTCCGGAAGTTCACGGGTTCATACGAGGATGCCGGACATGAGCGAACCGACCAGACGAGCGCTCCTGACGACGAGCGTCGCCTCCGCCTTTACCTTGGGAAGCGTGAGCTTCGCGCACGCGGCCGACAGCCCCGGCGGTACCCCCGGCGGCGACCGTACGCAGACGGTCAGCGGCACGCTGCCGCCGGGCTCGCCCGACTTCGTGTACCTCCCGGTCGAGATCCCGCGGGGGGTGCGCGAGATCCATGTCTCGTACACCTACGAGCGGCCGGACGTTCCCGCCGGGACGCAGGGCAACGCCCTGGACATCGGCGTCTTCGACCAGCGCGGCACCGAGCTCGGCGGCAAGGGCTTCCGGGGCTGGTCGGGCGGGGCGCGCAAGGAGTTCTTCCTGCGTACCGAGGAGGCGACCCCGGGTTATGTCGCCGGTCCGCTGAAGGCCGGCACCTGGTTCGTCGTACTCGCCCCTTACACCGTGGCGCCGCAGGGGCTCACGTACTCGGTGACGATCACGCTGCGCTTCGGCGCCTCGCTGCCGACCCCCAGGCCCGTGTACCCGCCGGAGCGGGCCGAGGGCCGGGGCAGGGCCTGGTACCGCGGCGACAGCCATCTGCACACCGTGTACTCGGACGGGCGCCGCACGCCGGCCGAGGTCGCCGCGCTCGCGCGCGCCGCCGGGCTCGACTTCCTGACCACCACCGAGCACAACACCCATGCGGCGCACGGGGCATGGGCCGAGCTCGCCGGGGACGACCTGCTGATCCTCCTGGGCGAGGAGATCACCACCCGCAACGGCCACGTGCTGGCCCTGGGCACGGACCCGGGCACGTTCGTGGACTGGCGCTACCGGGCGCGGGAGAACCGCTTCGGGCACTTCGCGCGGGAGATCCGCCGGGCGGGCGGGCTCGTGGTCCCGGCGCATCCGCACGCCACCTGCATCGGCTGCAACTGGAAGTTCGGCTTCGGCGAGGCGGACGTGGTCGAGGTGTGGAACGGCCCCTACACCCCGGACGACGAGGTGTCGCTCGCGGGCTGGGACGCGGCGCTCGCCAAGGGCCGCTGGACCCCGGCGATGGGCAACAGCGACGCCCACCGCGACCCGGACCGTGTCGGCACCCCGCAGACCGTGGTCCTGGCCGACGACCTGAGCCGGAGGGCGATCCTGGCGGGCCTGCGCGCGGGCCGCTCGTACGTCGCCGAGTCCTCGTCCGTCTCCGTCGACTTCGCGGTGACGGACGGCCGGGGCCGCTCGGCGGGGATCGGCGAGCGGCTGCGGGTGCCGGCGGACGAGCCCGTGACCGTCCGGCTGGCGGTGAGCGGGGCGCCGGAGGGCGGCACGGTCCGCTTCGTCACCGACCAGGGCGTGCTGCACACGGCAGTGGCGGCCGCGGGTCCGGTGGAGTGGGTGACGACGGCCGCGTACGCCTCGTACGTGCGGGCCGAGGTCCGCCACCCGGCGACGATGCCGCCGCTGCCGGGCGCGCTCGCGGCGTTCACCAACCCGGTGTTCCTGGAGACCGGCGGAGTCAGCCCTGGTACTCGGTGAGGTCGATGGCGTACACACGCAGCGGGACGCCGAAGGCGGGGTGCTCGATCTCGCGCTCCGGGGTCATCCCGAGCTTGTGGATGACCTTCTCCGAGGCCGAGTTGGAGATGTGGGTGATGGCGACGACCCGGTCGAGGCCGCGGTCCTGGAGTGCGAACTCCAGGGCCGCGTGGGCGGCCTCGGAGGCGTACCCCTGTCCCCAGAAGGGCCGGCCGAGCCGCCAGCCGATCTCCACCTCGTGCGCCAGCTCGGGCAGGAATCCGGGGACGGAGAGCCCGGCGAAGCCGATCAGCTCACCGGAGCCGAGGAGTTCGACGGCGAAGAGCCCGAAGCCCTCGTCGTCCCACTCCTCCTCCCAGCGCTCGATGTCCTCGGCGGTCTCCTCCAGGTCACGGACCGATCCGTCGCCGATCCAGCGCATCACCTCGGGGTCGGCGCTGATCTCGGCCATGGGGACGAGGTCGTCGTCGGTCCAGCGGCGAAGGAGGAGGCGGGGGGTACGGATCTCGGTCATACCTCCATGGTCTCGCACCCCACCCGCCGCGGACGTCCCGGCCCGGCCCTTGACCTCAAGCTTGGTTGATGTACGAGTCTCGTCGCATGGACACGGACACCGCTGACATCACCCGTCTCTTCGACCGCTACCTCCGCTCCCTCGACGACCGGGGCGCCTTCGACGCGGCCTGGGCCGCCTCCTTCTTCACCGAGGACGCGACCACGTCGACGCCCGCCGGGGACGTACGGGGGCGCGAGGCCGTCGCCGCCAACGTGCGGATGGCCATGGGGCTCTTCGACCGGACCGTGCACTTCGGGTCGAACTACCTCGTCGATGTGGACGGCGACCGCGCCACCCTCCTCGGGAACCAGCTCTCCACCCATGTGCTCGCCGACGACGGCGGGTTGTTCCTGTCCGGCGGGCGGACGGAGAACGAGCTCGTGCGCACCCCCGACGGCTGGCGCCTGTCCCGGGCCGATCTGCGCATCGCCTGGACACAGGGAAATCCGCCTGTGCTTCCGTAGTCCGGCTGCTTGGATGACCGGCATGCTGAACCGACTCGAGACGTACTACGACGCCGTCCCCCGATCCGCCGCCCGCGCCGAGGAGTTCGGGCCGCTCACCCTCTTCGTACGGGAGGGGGCGGGGTGGCCGTACTACGCGCGGCCCGCGCTCGGGTACGGCGGGGAGGTGGGCGTCGCCGAGGTGGAGCGGGTGCGGGCGCGGCAACGGGAGTTGGGGGTGCCCGAGGCGTTCGAGTGGGTGGCGGAGACGGCGCCGGGGCTGCGGGCGGCCGTCGAGAAGAGCGGGCTGGTCGTGCACGAGCATCCGCTGATGGTCCTCGAAGGCGGGGGCGCGACGCCCGCACCGCCCGAGGGCGTCACCGTGCGGATGGTCGGCGCCGACGATCCCGCCCTGCCGAGCGCGGCCGCCGCCCCGTACGCCGCCTTCGGCGTCGCGCCCTCGCCGGACGCCGCCGCCCAGCTCGCCGAACGAATCGCGGCGGGCCTCACCCACCTGGCCGCCGCACTGGACGCGGACGGCACCGCGGTCTCGGCCGGCCAGCACCAGCCCGTCGGCCCGGTCTCCGAGATCGTCGGCGTCGGCACCCTCCCGACCGCCCGCCGCCGCGGCCTCGGCCTCGCGGTCACCGCGGCCCTGATCGCGGACGCCCGCGCCCGCGGCGTGGAGACGGTCTTCCTGACGGCCACGGACGCGACCGTGGCCCGCCTCTACGCCCGCCTCGGCTTCCGTACGATCGCCACCGCCCTGATCGCGGAACCGGCCTCCTGAGAAAAAACTTCCGCGGACGTGTCACATCCGCGCCGCGCGCTCCGTCAGTGCAGTGAAGCCGACAGGAACGGCCCCACAGGAACACGGACCGCTGAGGAGCGATCACCATGTCGTACGAGATCACCCCCCGCATGACGAACCCCGCCTACGTTCTCGCCGACGCCGCGCCGGCCATCCAGAACCTCGTCAAGGCCACCCGCCAGGGAGGTGTCCCGGAGTCGACGCTGGAGCTCGTGCACCTGCGGGCCAGCCAGATCAACGGCTGCGGATTCTGCGTCGACTACGGCGTCAAGAGCGCCCGGAAGGCGGGGATGAGCGACGAGAAGCTGTTCGCCGTCGCCGCCTGGCGGGAGGCGCCGTACTTCTCCGAAGAGGAGCGGGCCGCGCTCGCGCTGGCCGAACACGCGACGCGGCTCGCCGACACCTCGGACGCCGTGCCGGACGCGGTGTGGGACGCGGCCGCCGACCACTACGACGAGAAGCAGCTCGCCGCAATCGTGCTGATGGTCGCAGTCACCAACATGTTCAACCGCATCAACGTCACGGTGAAGCAGCCGGCCGGCGTCGGCCTCTGACCGGCGTCTGCCGCACCAACGGCGCGCCGACCGGGTCCCCGGACTCGACCGGGAACCCCTCGCGTTCGTAGCCCGGGGACTCGGCGTCCCGCCGGCGCTACGTGGTCGCGGCGGCGGCCGGGACCACGCCCTCCGTCGCGAGCACCGTCGCCGGAAGGCCCACGTACGCCGTGATGCCGGAGCCGTCCGTCGGGCGCAGCTCGACCTGTGCGCCCAGCCGGGCGGCCAACCGGCCGACGACGTAGTGGCCCAGCTGTCGGGTGGGCGCGACCAGGAAGCTCTCGTCACCCGCCAGACGGGCGTTGGCCCGTGACAGGGCCTCCGTGCCCATGCCGACGCCCCGGTCCACAACGGCCAGGCAGTACTCGTCGAGGTCCCGCCAGCCGTACACCTCGACCGGCAGGTGCACCGCCGAGTAGACCAGCGCGTTCTCGATCAGCTCGGCCAGCAGGTGCGACAGGTCGGCGACGGCGTCGCCACGGATGCGGCAGGGTTCGACGTCGGCCGTCGTCACCCGCCGGTACTGCTCGACCTCCGCGACCGCCGACTGCACCACCTCCCGGGCGGTGACCGTGCCCGGCCAGGCCCGCTGCGGCTCCTGCTCGCCGGCGAGGACCAGCAGCGATTCGGCGTTGCGGCGCATCCGGGTGGCGAGGTGGTCGAGCTCGAAGAGCTCTCCGAGCGCCTCCGGGTCGATCTCCTGGCTCTCCAGGGCAGTGATGAGTCCGAGCTGGCGGCGCAGCAGGCTCTGGTTGCGGCGGCCGAGGTTGGCCAGCGACTCGGAGGTGTTGCGGCGCAGGGCGGCCTGCTGCGCGGCGAGGCCGACGGCCGTGCGCTCCACGTTCCGCAGGGCGGCCGCGAGCTGGGTGATCTCCTGGGCGCTGCCGGGCACGGGTGCGTCAGGGCGGTACGGAAGCGGGGTGGCCGCCGTCTCCGAGCCCGCGTCCGCCTCCTGGATGCGCTGCACCGCCTCCTGCAGCCGTACGCCCGCCACTTCGTCCGCCTCCTCGGCGAGCGCGCCGAGCGGTCGGGTGATGGAACGCGCCGAGAGAACGGCGAGGGCGGCGGCGACCGCCACGATCAGGAAACCGAGGGCGAGGAATCCGGCGAGCTGTCGGGTGGCCGCCGCGCTGAGCGCCCCGGCCCGCGCCCGGGCGTCGGCGCCGACGGCGCGCTGCACGCCGTACAGGTCGTCCACGAGGACGGTCATCGACCGCCACCACAGGTCGGGGTCGACGGCGAGGCGGGAGCCGTCGCCCGCCGCCGCTGCCCGTTTCTCCAGGTCTGTGGCGCGGCGGGCGTCGGCGGTGGCGAGAGCCTTGTCGAGGGCGGCGCGCTGGTCGGAGGTGGCGGACTTGCCGAACTGGTCGAGAGCGGCGACCCGGGAGGCTCGGACCTCGGCGAACGCGAGGTATTCGTCGGTCCGGAAACGTCCGGCGGCGAAGACCCCGTTGAGGGATCCGCGCTCCAGGGCCACGGACTCGGTGGCGTCGCCGAGCGCCCGCAGCGCATCCATGGCGTCGCCGAGCGCCCGGTCGCCGCCGGCGGCGTCCGCGGTGTGGCTGCGGGTGAGGGTGGCGATGGCGTCTGTGTAGAACGCGAAGGTCTCGCTGCGCGAGCCGCCGCCGCCGTCGTCGTCGACCGAGGAGCGTATGGCGCCGAGCCGGCCGAGCGGGTCCGTGCCGGTCAGGTCGTCGAGTGTGGTGCGGGCCGCGTCGGAGCGGGCACGCTGGACATCGAGGTCGTCGCGGTACTGGCGAGCGCCGCCGAGGAGCCCGTTGCTGAGCCCCCGCTCGCGCTGGAGCTCGTGGACGAGGGCCTGGACGGCGAGGACGCGGTCGACCCGGTCGTGGGTCTCCTGTGCGGCGGCCCAGTCTCCGGCGCGGTCGGCGACGGCGAGGCCGGTGAGGACGAGGAGCAGGCAGGTGGGTACGGCCAGGACGACGGTGACCCGCCCGCGGATGGTGCGCCAGCCGGGGGTCAGCCGTGCGAGGTGCCGTAAAGCGTTTGCTGTGGGAGTCACGCCGTACGACGGTATGCGCGGGCCCTCGGGGCGCGATTTCGCCGTCGTAAGGGGGTGGTTGCGCTCCGCTCACGATCGAGGCTTCGAACGGGATGCGGGCCGGGTCATCCGCTCGTAACCCGCTGTGCGGCGAGCGCGTTGGGGAGGGCATGAAGAAGATCCTCACCGCAGCCCTGACCGGACTCGCCCTGGCGGGGAGCATCGGCGCCGCCGGTTCCGCCGTCGCCGACACCGCCGACCTCGGCAATGCCCACCTTCCCTCCGTCGTTCCGCTGAGCGGTCTCCTGAACCCCCAGGAGAAGCCGGCCGGCGTGCCGGTCGACGCGGCCGTCGAGGGGCTCATGCCCGGACGCTGAGGCGGCCGGGAAAGCGCCGAGGTGGCGGGACCGTGTTCCGGTCCCGCC